>JACRCS010000776.1 GCA_016218905.1 Deltaproteobacteria bacterium | reverse complement strand
GTACGACCGGCTCGCCGATCGCGATGAGGGCCTCGACGAGGCGCCGGCGGCCCGCCCGCCGTCGCTCGGCGATGAGGGCGTTTACCAGGGGGACGACCGCCGCCCGGCCCACCTCGCGCAGCAGGGCTCCGGCCTCCTTCTCTTCGCCGATCGCGACCCGCTCGACGAGCCAACTGAGAAAGCCGCCGCGAACGAGCAGCCGAAGGGTCTCCAGCAGGTACTCCCGCTCGTTGGGGCGCCCCTCCGCCTCCAGGGCGCGCGCCCGCCGTCTGAGGAGGGACGCGATCCGGTAGACGTCCGCGTACCGCTGTGCGCCGAGCATCTCCCGCGTCACGACCGCGAGCTCCTGCAGCGCGGCGAGGAAGGCCGTCATGTCTGCCGTGCGTCCGAGGCGGACGAGCAGCTCCAAGACGCGCTCCTCGCCTCCAACGAGCTCTCGGAGCTCCTCGGAGGTCTCGGCGCCAACCTCCTCCCCCGGAGTATTACGGGATTCGGGCTCCTTCCGCGCTTCCCCCGGGAGCGCCACCGTGAAGGCGAAGAGCTCCAGGCAGGGGGTGAAGGGCGAGCGCTGCCAGGCCGCGAGGGCCCCTCCTTCCCGGGCGAGGTTCTCCGGGTTGTCCGCCAGGAGGGCCACCAGCCGGACGAACCCCTCGAAGGGCAGAGGCGCCCGGAGGGACAGGGCCGCGAGGCCGTGCGTCGAGAGTACGCGCGCGAGGCTCAGGACCGCCGGGTTCGACCTGCCGACGTGCTCGCGGCCGCACCATAGACCCCCGGCCCGGACCCGGACTCCGGCGGCCGCCCACCTGGGGTCGGTTTCGGCGCCGCGCCAGGCTCCGTAGGCTTCCCGCAGCGCCTCCGTCCGGACCGGATGCCCCGGCGGATAGAACTGATGGGCGCCGATGGAGCGGTAGAGGGCGCAGAGCGCCTCCTCGACGTTGCGGACCGACGCGGGAGCCGTCTCCGCTGGACTGAATCGGGTGCGGCTCAGTTGTTCGCTGCTCATCGCCTGTGATAGTCTTGCAGGGTTGGCGGGTAAGAGACCGCTGAGGCTCGCGATTCGAGCGCACCCTCTTCTTTCGGCTCACCTTCCGAGGAAGTTGAGACACCCGCCTGTCCCGTCCTCCTCTGAACGGAACGCAAGATCATGAGAGAGCCCGGCCTCCAGGACCGGTATAGCCGGAGGATCAATTATCTCCGCGTCTCCATCACCGACCGGTGCAACCTGCGCTGCACGTACTGCATGCCGGCGCAGGGACTGGACCTCCTGAGCCACGAAGACATCCTCTCCTACGAGGAGATCCTCCGGGTTTCCCGCGTCGCCATCGGACTCGGGATCGAGAAGATCCGGATCACCGGAGGCGAACCGCTGGTCCGCAGGGGCGTGGTCGACTTCATCGCGCGGGTTGGCGCACTCCCGGGCCTCAAGGACCTCTCGCTGACGACCAACGGCCTCCTGCTCGCGGACATGGCCGAAGAGCTCCGCCGGGCCGGGCTGCGCCGGGTGAACGTGAGCCTCGACACCCTGGATCCGACGCGCTTCCAGGCGGTGGCCCGCCGCCCCGGACTCGAGCAGGTCCTCCGCGGGCTCCAGGCTGCCAAGGAGTGCGGGCTCACGCCCGTCAAGGTCAACGTGGTGGCCATGCGGGGCACGAACGACGACGAGATCGAGCACTTCGCCGAGTTTGCCAGGGAGAACGGCTTCGAGGTCAGGTTCATCGAGTTCATGCCGGCGCGCCCGGACGAATGGGACGCCGCGCGGTTCCTCACGGCGGCGGAGGTGCTGGAGGCGCTGCGTCGCCGCTACGACCTCGTACCCTTCGAAGGGGGCGCGGCGTCGGGCCCGAGCCGCACCTTCCTCCTCCCCGGCGGCGGAAGGGTGGGCGTCATCAGCCCCCTCTCGGAGCACTTCTGCGGCCGCTGCAACCGGCTCCGGCTGACGGCCGAGGGTCGACTCCGGAGCTGCCTCTTCTCGGAGCGGGAGACGGACCTGCGGAGCATCCTCCGGCGTTCGGCTGACGAGGCGGAGCTCTCCAGGGCGATCCTCGACGCGGTGCACCACAAGCCGGAGGGGCACCGCCTGGGCGAGGAGGAGCGGCACAAGTGCGGCCTGGCGATGAGCAGGGTGGGGGGATGAGGACGCGGGAGGGCGCGGCCGGCGAGCTCCGGGCCGTGCTCTTCGACCTCGACGGCACGCTCCTCGATTCTCTGGAGGATCTCGCGGACTCCATGAACGCGGTGCTTCGCCGGTTCGGCTTTCCGGTCCATCCGGTCGGGGCGTACCGTCGTTTCGTCGGGGACGGAATGGAGGTGCTGGTGCGCCGGACCGTGCCCGAGAGGGCTCGCGACGCTGAGACGTTGCGCCGGGCGCTGGACGAGATGCGCGCGGAGTACGGGGGGCGCCACGCGGAAAAGACCCGACCCTACCGCGGAATCCCCGAGCTCCTCGGCGAGCTCGCCCGCCGTCGCGTGCCCTTCGCCATCCTCTCGAACAAACCCGACGACGCGACGAAGCTGGTCGTGCGGGAGGTCCTGGGGACGTGGTCCTTCCGGGCCGTTCTGGGCGCGCGGCCGGGGCGCCCGAAGAAGCCCGACCCCACGGCCGCCCTCGAGATCGCCGCCGCGCTCGGGATCCCCGCCGGGCAGTGGATCTACCTGGGGGATACCGACACGGACATGCTCACGGCGGAAGCGGCGGGAATGGTTGCCGTGGGGGCACTCTGGGGCTTTCGGGACGCCGGCGAGCTCACCTCGGCCGGCGCGCGGGGCCTCCTGAGGGACCCTCTCGAGCTGCTCCGGTGGCTGGAACCCCATCCGCCGGGCTCCTCGTAAAGGTCCGGATCAGCTCTTCCGACCCCGATCCCGGAAGGCTCCGCCCTCCGGGTGGGGGCTCAACCCGTACCGGGCAAGCACTTCGTCGGCCGTCATCGCTGCTCCTCCCGGTGACCCGTTCGACGAAAAAGGGCTCCGGCGTCTGCCGGAGCCCTTCGCTCGCTGCTGGTGGGCGATGCAGGGATCGAACCTGCGACCCCTGGCATGTGAGGCCAGTGCTCTCCCGCTGAGCTAATCGCCCGTCAAGGGGGCTATATAGACGCAGAGCCTTCAGATGGTCAAGGGCATTGTCGGCCAAGGGGACGGGTGGACGAGATGGACTGAGTGGACTGAGTGGACGACGTGGACCCTCGGGTTCGTCCACCTCGTCCATGTCGTCTACCTGGTCCACCGGGTCACCCCCCGAGATTTGCCGTTGATTCCCAACTAACCGTTTGGTAAAAGAACCCGCGCGCCATCTCGCCGCCGCGTCGGTTCGGCGGGGCGCGCCTCACCTTCGACGGACGCCCCTTTCCGGGACAGGAGTGCCCATGAACATCGCCGATGCTCTGGATCGCAACCGAATCTTCTTCCCGGACCGCGAGGCGATCGTCTACCGGGGAGCCAGCTGGACCTACGCGCGTTTCTGGGAAGAGACCAATCGGATCGCGAATGCGCTCGCCGGGCTGGGGGTCGGGCGGAACGACAAGGTCTGCCTCTTCCTCACCAACTGCCCCGAGTTCGTGATCGCCTACTACGCGTGCCAGAAGCTCGGCGCCCTCTGCGTCTCGATCTCGAGCCTGAGCAAGGCGGGAGAGGTGGCGTACCTGGCCAACGACTGCGAGGGGGGGGTGCTCATCACGGAGACCGCCCTCTTCTCGGAGGTGCCCGCGCGGGCCGAGATGCCGGGGATCCGGACGATCGTCTCCATCGACGGGCCCGGCGGCGACCGCACCTGGGCGGACCTCATTTCGTCGGGTTCCCCCGAGTTCACGACCGTCCGGACGGACCGGTCCGATGGCGCCGCGATCATCTACACTTCCGGAACGACCGGAAAGCCCAAGGGCGTCGTGCTCACGCACGGCAACGTCGTCTCCAACACGAACGCGGCCAAGTACATGTCCGGGGTGAGGGGAGACGACCGGGCGATCTGCTTCCTGCCGATCTACCACTCCTTCGCGCAGAACTTCATCACCAACACGGTCGTCCAGGCCGGCTGCACCCTCGTCCTCCACCAGAAGTTCGACCTGGAGCCGATTCTCCGCAGCCTCAAGGAGAACCGGATCACGCGCTGGTACGCCGTCCCGCCCGTCTACATCATGATGCTCAACCACCCGGAGGCCGCCCTCGTGAACGAGGCGATGAAGGACGTCCGCTACTGCTTCTCGGCGGCCTCTTCGCTCCCCGGCGAGATCGCTCGGCGCTGGAAGGAGCGCTTCGGCCTCGACGTCAACGAGGGCTACGGGCTCACGGAAACCACCCCGTTCGCCACCTACAACCACGAGTTCCGGCACAAGGAAGGCTCGGTCGGGACGGCGATCATGGACGTAGAGGTCATCATTGCCGGATCGGACGGCAACGAGGTCCCGAGGGGAGACCTGGGAGAGATTTGGATCAAGGGCCCCAACGTGATGAGGGAGTACTACCGCAAGCCCGAGGAGACGCGGGAGGCCGTAGTCAACGGATACCTCCGGTCGGGGGACATCGGGTACATGGACCCCGAGGGGTACGTCTTCATCGTCGATCGCCTGAAGGACATGATCAACGCCGCCGGGCTGAAGATCTGGCCCCGGCAGGTGGAGGAGGTCATCTACACGCACCCCAATGTCCGGGAGTGCGCCGTCATCGGGGTGCCCCACGAGCTCTACGGCGAGTCGGTGAAAGCCGTCGTGGCGCTCAAGGAGCCGGGAAAGACGGCCGCCGAAGAGATCATCGCCCTCTGCAAGAAGAATCTCGCGGACTATAAAGCGCCGCGCATCGTCGAGTTCGTCTCCGAGCTGCCCAAGAACGCCACAGGGAAGATCCTGAAGCGGGAGCTCCGGACCCAGTGACCGCGGGGAGCCCGCCCCGGCCGGCGGGTTCCGCGTCAGAGTGAGCGCGAAACGGCGCGCGAGAGCGCCTACGGCCCATCGAAGGAGCCTTCCATGAAAGAGATCCTGTCCGGCAACGAAGCCATCGCTCGAGGAGCCTGGGAGGCAGGCGTTACGTACGCAGCCGCCTACCCGGGGACTCCTTCCACGGAGATCCTGGAGACCATCGGCAAGGAGTATCCGAAAGAGATCTATTCCCAGTGGTCCCCCAACGAGAAGACGGCGCTCGAAACCGCCATCGGCGCGTCCATGGCCGGAGCTAGGGCGATCGCGTGCATGAAGCACGTGGGCGTGAACGTCGCGGCGGACCCGCTCTTCACGGCGGTCTATACCGGCGTCAACGGCGGTCTCGTCCTCGTCACCGCGGACGATCCGGCCCTCCACTCGTCCCAGAACGAACAGGACAACCGCAACTACGCGAAGTTTGCGAAGATCCCGCTCATCGAGCCTTCGGACTCCCAAGAAGCCAAGGAGTTCGTCAAGGTCGCCTTCGAGCTCTCCGAGCGCTACGACACGCCCGTCCTCTTTCGGACGACGACCCGGATCTCCCACTCCAAGTCGGTGGTCGAGCTCGCGGAGCGGCTCGATCGCCCGGCTCCGAAGACCATCGCGCGGGATATCCGGAAGTACACGATGCTTCCCGCCTTCGCGAAGCCGAAGCACCCGAAGATCGTAGAGCGGCTCCTGGACATGAAGCGCTACGGCGTCCAGAGCCCGCTCAACCGGGTGGAGATGGGCGACACCCGGATCGGGATCATCACGTCGGGCATCTCCTACCAGTACGCGAAGGAGGCCATGCCGGAAGCGAGCTTTCTCAAGCTCGGGCTGACGTATCCGCTCCCCGAGGACCTCATCCGGGACTTCGCCCAGCACGTCGACGAGCTCGTGGTGGTGGAGGAGCTCGACCCCTTCATCGAAGAGCAGGTGCGGCTCATGGGAATCCCCGTGGCCCACGGTAAGGACCTCTTCCCGATCGTGAGCGAGCTCGAGCCCGGCTTCGTGGCCCAGAAGCTCACCGGCGTCGCGGCGGAAGCCATCCCCGCGGCCGAGGGGCTCCCGATCCGGCCGCCGGTGCTCTGCCCCGGCTGCTCTCACCGGGGGCTCTTCACCGTGCTCCGGAAGCTCAAGGTCTTCGTCTCCGGCGACATCGGCTGCTACACCCTCGCCGCCCTCCCGCCGCTGGAGGCCGTCCACGCCTGCACCTGCATGGGCGCGTCGATCACGATGGCCCACGGGATGTCCAAAGTCGTGCCCGACACCGGCGAGATGAAGGACAAGATCGTCGCCGTGATCGGTGACTCGACCTTCTTCCACTCCGGCGTGACCGGGCTCATGGACATGATCTGGAACGGCGGCAACTCGGTCGTCGTGATCCAGGACAACCGGATCACGGCCATGACCGGCGGCCAGGAGAACCCCGGCTCGGGACACGTTCTGCTCGGAGTCGAGAGCCCGCAGATCGACGTCGAGAAGCTCGTCGTCGCCCTCGGCGTCAAGCCGGACAACGTCCGCGTAGTGAGCGCCTACGACCTGAAGGTCCTGGAGAAGACGCTCAAGGAGGAGATCGCCAAGCCCGAGCCTTCGGTGGTCATCACCAAGGACCCGTGCGTCCTCCAGTACAAGGTGAAGCAGCCGCCCCTCCACGTGGAGGCCGACGTCTGCACGGCGTGCAAGCAGTGCCTCAAGGTGGGCTGCATAGCGCTCTCCATGGAAGGCACGGGCGACGACGCCCACGTGACCATCGACCCGAGCTTCTGCACCGGGTGCACCGTCTGCGCCCAGGTCTGCAAGTTCGACGCGATCCAGAGCTAAGGAGAGGACCATGAAGACCGTCAACATCCTCCTGAGCGGAGTCGGAGGCCAGGGCGTGATCCTGGCGAGCAAGATCCTCTCCCAGGCGGCGCTGCTCCAGGGGCTCGACATCAAGCAGAGCGAAGTGCACGGGATGAGCCAGCGGGGCGGGAGCGTGGTCTCCCACGTCCGGATCGGGGACGTGGTCCACTCGCCGCTGGTGCCGGAGGGCGGCTGCGACATCCTCGTGGGCTTCGAGCCCCTCGAGGCGCTGCGGTACGCCCACTGGGTCCGACCCGAGGGGACGATCATCTACAGCGTGGATCGGATCAACCCCTCGACCGTATCCGCCGGCTTCGCCGAGTACCCGGAGGACATCGGCCAGCGGCTGGGGCGCTTTCCCTGCACGAGCTTCGCGGTGGCCGCCGGAGACCTCGCCGAGCAGGCGGGGAACCGGCGTTCGGCGAACGTCGTGCTCGTGGGCACCCTCGCCGACCGCCTCTTCTTCCCCGAAGAGATCTGGGAGAAGGCG
The DNA here is from genome assembly GCA_016218905.1 of Deltaproteobacteria bacterium. Next base: position 21,501 of record JACRCS010000776.1, on the reverse strand, counting down.
TTGGAGGCGAGCGTCCCGCCGAAGCTCCTCCCCCTCAACCGGGAGGCGTTCCGGCTCGGGCGAGGAGCGGGACAGGGATAAGCCGATTAGCTATTAGCATTTAGCTATTAGCAGTTAGGAGTTTGCCCGGGCGGCTTGCCCCGCCCTGGATTGCTGGTAGCCTCCCTCGAGCTCGATCGAGGGAGGTTCCACCTTGGCGCGTACCACGACGATCTCCGCCGGATGGCGCTACGGCTTGTTGGTGATCTTCCTGGGCGGGATGGCGATCCTCGGGTTCCTCTCGGCCCAGGCCTACCGGGACGCGCCCCCCGTTCCGGAACGCGTGGTGGATCCCGCGGGAGGGGTGCTCTTCACCGGGGCGGACATCCTCGCCGGCCAGCAGGTCTTCCTCCGGTACGGCCTGATGGAGAACGGCTCCATCTGGGGCCACGGCGCCTACCTGGGGCCCGACTACTCCGCCCAATACCTCCACTGGCTGGCCGAGGACGCGGCCGAGACGCTCGCCCCGGCGCTCACCGGCCACGCCCTCGCGGAGGCATCTCCGGCCGAGCGGAGCGCGATCGACGCGCAGCTGAAGGTCCTGCTCAAGGCCAACCGCTACTCCCCCGAGGCGAAGACGCTCGTCTTCACCGAGCCCGAGGCGAAGTCCTACGCCGGGCAGGTCCGACGGTGGGCCGAGTTCTTCCAGCGGCCGGCGGGCAACGGCGGCCTCTCTCCCCGCTACATCTCCGATCCGGAGGAACTGCGTCTCCTCACCGCCTTCTTCGCCTGGGCGGCGTGGGCGTCGGTGGCGACCCGGCCCGGCACGACCCACTCCTACACGAACAACTTTCCGTACGACCTCGCCGTCGGAAACACGCCCACGGCGGAGACCCTGCTCTGGAGCATGCTGAGCATCATCATGCTGCTCGGGGGAACCGCGCTGGTCCTCTTCGCCTTCGGCCGTTTCGACTTCCTCGGCTGGAAGGGCGAAACCGAGGTCCTGAGGCTCCCGATCGAGCCGGAGCGGCCGACCGAGAGCCAGCGGGCCGCCGTGAAGTACTTCCTCCTGGTGGCGGTCCTCTTCCTCGCCCAGACGCTCGCGGGAGGGGCCATCGCGCACTACCGGGCGGAGCCGTCGAGCTTCTACGGTCTGGACCTCGCGCGCGTCTTCCCGAGCAACATCCTGCGGACGTGGCACCTCCAGCTCGCGATCTTCTGGATCGCGACGGCCTACCTGGGGGGCGCCCTCTTCCTGGCTCCCATGATCGGAGGAGGGGACCCGCCGCGGCAGGCCCTCGGCGTGAACGTCCTCTTTTGGGCGCTCGTGGCCGTGGTGGCCGGAAGTCTCCTGGGGGAGTTCCTGGGCATCCGCCAACTGCTCGGGAGGACGTGGTTCTGGCTCGGCCATCAGGGCTGGGAGTACCTCGACCTGGGACGCCTCTGGCAGTTCCTCCTGACGGCGGGGCTCCTCTTCTGGCTCTTCCTCCTCCTGCGCGCGGTCTCGCCGGCCAGGCGGGATCCGGAGCGCCGGGAGCTCTCCTGGCTCTTTGTGGGCGGGGCGGCCGCGATCCCCGTCTTCTACGTTCCCGCGTTCCTCTTCGACAGCGTGTCGAACTACGCCGTCGTCGACATGTGGCGCTTCTGGATCATCCACCTCTGGGTGGAGGGCTTCTTCGAGATCTTCGTCACCGTCATGGTGGCCCTCCTCTTCTTCCAGATGGGGCTCGTCTCGCGGGCGACGGCCACCCGGGTCATCTACCTGGACGCGATCCTCTTTCTGGCGGGAGGGATCGTGGGGACCGCCCACCACTGGTACTGGACGGGGCAATCGAGCATGGCCATGGCGTTCGCGGCCATGTACTCCGCCTTGGAGGTCGTCCCGCTCACGCTCCTGACGCTCGACGCCGGCGACTTCCTGAAGATCAGCGGCACCCGGTGCGAGTCGTGCGGCAAGGCGGCCGCGAACCCGTACCGGTGGACCTTCTACTTCCTGATGGCCACCGGCTTCTGGAACTTCGTGGGCGCGGGAATCTTCGGCTTCCTGATCAACCTCCCGATCGTCAGCTTCTTCGAGGTGGGGACGATGCTGACGCCGAACCACGGCCACTCGGCGCTGATGGGGGCCTTCGGCATGCTCGCCGTGGCCCTGGTGGTCCTGGGGCTGCGGCACGTCTCGAGCGAGGCCGAGTGGCGGAGGCCGGAGCGTTACGTGAAGGTGGCGTTCCTGGGGCTCAACGGGGGTCTCGGCCTGATGGTCCTGACGAGCCTCTTCCCCGGCGGAGTCCTCCAGCTCAAGGACGTCCTGGAGAACGGGTACTGGCACGCGCGGGCCACGTCCTACCTGGATCAGGGCTTCGTGCGGCTCGTCGAGTGGATGCGCATGCCCGCCGACCTCGTCTTCATCTTCGCGGGGGTCGTCCCGCTCTGCATCGCGGCGGGGCTCGTCTTCCGGTCCCAGCGCGGCAGGACGGTGAGCCGCGCCGGCGGGCCGTGAAGAACGAGAGAGGGGGACCGGTTCCTCCGGTCCCCCTCTCTCGGGCTGGGCATTCAGGGACGGGTCACGCCTGTTTCTGTCGTTCCCCTTGAGGCTTTCCTTCGATCTCGTCCGGCTTTTCGGGGGTGACGTCGATCGAGTCGGGCTCGTTCATGGCCTTCTTGAAGCTCCGGATCCCCTTCCCGAGCCCGCCCATGAGCTCGGGGATCTTCTTCCCTCCGAAGATGACCATGACGATCAGGAGGATGATGAGCCACTCGGTGCCGCCTGGCATGCTGAACATTGACTTACCTCCGCCTGGATTCGGAAAGTGCTGACTCTCCGCTGGGGTACGCAGATGGAAACGGTGCCTGTAGGGTAGCACACGGGGGGAGGGTGTCCACAACGAAAGCGCGGGGTCAGGAGCCCTCGTAGCCGCGGGCGAGGTTCTCGAACCGCGTGAACTCGCTCAGGAAAGCGAGCTTCACCGAATCGATGGGCCCCTGGCGCTGCTTGCCGATGATGATCTCCGCGATGCCCTTGTCCGCGCTCTCCTTGTTGTAGACCTCGTCCCGGTAGACGAACATGATCACGTCCGCGTCCTGCTCGATGGCGCCTGATTCGCGCAGATCCGAGATCATGGGGCGCTTGTCGGCGCGGGACTCCACGCCCCGATTGAGCTGGGAGAGGGCGATGATCGGGACGTTCAGCTCCTTCGCCAGCCCCTTCAGGGAGCGCGAGATGTCGCTGATCTCCTGCTCCCGGGAGTCGTGCGTGGTCCGGCCCCGCATGAGCTGGAGGTAGTCGATCACCACGAGCCCGAGGTTCGACTCGGCCTTGAGGCGCCGGGACTTGGCGCGGACCTCCAGGGTGGAGACCGCGGCCGTGTCGTCGATGAAGATCGGCGCCTCCGCGAGCGAGCCGGCCGCCCGCGTGAGCTTCGGCCAGTCGGAGTCTTTGAGCATCCCCCGGCGCAGGCGATGCGAGTCGACCTTCGCCTCCGAGCAGAGGAGCCGCATGACGAGCTGCTCCTTGCTCATTTCCAGGCTGAAGAACGCCACCGGGACCTTTGACTCCACCGCCGCGTACTGGGCGATGTTGAGCACGAAGGACGTCTTCCCCATGGCCGGGCGGCCGGCCACGATGATCAGGTCCGAGGGCTGGAACCCGGCCGTGAGCTGGTCGAGGTCGTGGTAGCCCGACGGCACGCCGGTGACGAGCTCTTTTCGCTCGTAGAGCTCCTCGATCTTGGTGAAGGTGTCCCGGAGGATGTCCTTCACGTGCGAGAAGGGCCGCCGCACGTTCCGGGCGGTGACCTCGAAGATCGCCTTCTCGGCCTTGTCCAGGTACTCCTCAGGATCGCTGTCGGCGTCGTACCCCTCGCTCGCGATCTCGGTGGAGACCCAGATGAGCTTTCGGAGGATCGCCTTCTCGCGCACGATCCGGGCGTAATGCTCGGCGTTCTCCGTGGAGGGCACCTGATCGGTGAGGCTCGCGAGGTAGGCGGCCCCGCCCACCTTCTCGAGGAGTCCCTTCTGGCGCAGGGCCTCCGTCGCCGTCACGAGATCGATCGGAAAGCCCTTCTCCGAGAGCTCGATCATCGCCTCGTAGAGGAGGCGATGACCGGTCCGGTAGAAGTCCTCCCGGTCGATGGCGTCCGCCACCCTGGGCAGCACGTCGTTGTTGAGGAGGATCGCGCCGAGGACCGAAGTCTCGGCTTCCAGGCTGTGGGGGGGAACCCGGACGGAAGGAGCGGCCTCGGGTCGGGCCATGCGCGTGATCCCTGGGGAGAAGGAGGGCGGACCGGCTCTTCCGGTCCGCCGCAAATCATTCGCCCTCTTTTTGGACGTTGACTGTAATCTTCGCCTTGACCGACCCGTGGATCTTCACCGTGACCGGGAACTCGCCGAGGGCCTTGATCGGGTTCTCCAGGACGACCTGCTTGCGGCTGACGCCGAAGCCCTTCTCCCGGAGGCCGGCCTCGATGTCAATGGGCGTGACGGCGCCAAAGAGCTGGTCCTTGTCCGAGGCCTTCCGGAAGAACGTGAGCGTCACGCTCTCCAGCGCCTTGGCGATCTCCTCGGCCTTGGTGAGCTCCCGCAGGCGCTTCTTCTCGAGCGCCTTCTTCTGGTGCTCGATGGCTCGCACGTCCTTCGGGTTCGCGACGGCCGCGAGCCCGCGGGGAATCAGAAAATTGCGACCGTACCCGTCCCGGACCGTGACGACGTCGCCGACGGTGCCCAGGTTCTCGACGGACTCTTTCAGGATGAGCTTCATACCGTTACCTCCTCAGGATCGTTCAGGAGCTGGTGGGGGCACCGCTGGACCAGCGAGCCCGGAAGTCGAGCCACAGGTCGAACGCGCCCACGCCGGCGACGAGCAGGGCCGCCGGAAACTGGAGGACGAGGAACAGGTAGGCGGCCCCCCGCAGGGCGGGCGGGAACGCCTTGGTTTCGAAGAGGTGCTGGAGCACCGCAAGCCCCTGGAGGAAGTAGACCGCCACCAGCGGAATGAAGAGGTTCAGACCGAGAGTGGCCGGCCATCCGCTGCCGAGGACCGCCAGGAGACCGGAAGCGATGAGGAGCCAGATCCACCCCTCCGGCGCGCGCCAGGTGTTCCAGCGCGGGAGCTCGCTTCCGGTCCTCGCGGCGATCCTGCGTAGCGCGAGGCCGTTGATCCAACCCGCCAGGAGGCTCAAGGCGGCCAGAGCGCCGGGGAATACCCGGGCGAATCTCCCCGCCCACGCTTCCATGGCCGCAGTCGCCTCCGGTCCCGCCTGCGCGCTCAGCAGGAGCTGCTTCATCTGGAGCACCGACTGCTTCATGCTGGCGGCGATGAGGGCGGTCGGCCCCACACCCGTCCGCACGGCTTCCACGAGCAGGAGCCCGCCGAACGCCGCCACCGAGAGGGCGGCGTAGCTCCCCAGCACCACTTCGGCGCCCTTTTCCAGGCGCATGGCGAGCCCCAGAGCCGCGCCACCGACTCCGAAGTAGAGGGCGTACATCAGCGCGGCCTCGCCTCCGGAGCCCGCCCAGGCGGCAGCGGCCCCGACGACCAGGGCCACGACGCCGCTCCGCGCGCCGCCCCGCCAGGAGGCGACGGCCATCGGCAGGGGACTCACCGTGCAGAGGAGGAACCCCAGAGGGGGTGCCCAGAGCGAGCTCAGGAAGAGCAGCGCGGAGAGCACGCCCTGGACGGGGGCCTTCTCCAGGAGGGAGAGGGGTCGAACGGGCATCACACCGACAGGTTCGACGTGAACGGGAGCAGGGCCACGTTCCGGGCCCGCTTGATCTCCACGGCCAGGACCCGCTGGTGATGGGCGCAGTTGCCGCTGATTCGCCTCGGCACGATCTTGCCGCGCTCGGTCAGGAACTGGTTGAGCACCATCGGCTGCTTATAGGAGAGAGGGACGTCGGCGTGGACGCAGAACCGGCAGACCTTCTTCCGGCGCCGGCCGGCCGCTTTCTTCTGAAATGCCATGATCTATGCTCCTCTGCTGCTTCGAGCTCGGTTTCGGTGACTACTCTTCCTCGGAAGCTCCGCCTTCTTCGGCCTCCTCGGCCCCGCCTTCCTTCTCCTCCATCGGCGGCAACACCGCCGCCTGTTGGGTGGGAGCCGAGACCACCTCTTCGGCCTCGGGGAGGGTGGCGGGATCGATGCCCTCGTCGAGCTTCACCGACTGGAACTTCACGACGGAGTCGATCAGGTTGAGCTTCCGGTCGAGCTCGGTCGCGACCCGCGGCACTCCCGCGTACTCGAGCAGCAGGTAGTATCCCCGCCGATGTCCCTTGAGCTCGAAAGCGAGGTCGCGAAGGCCCCACCGCTCGGTCTTGAGGATCCTGCCGTTCTCCTGGCCGATGAAGTCCCGCGCCCGCTGGATCAGGCCCTCGGTCCCCTCGGTGCCGAGCTCGGCGTCGAAGATCATCAAGGTCTCGTACTTACGCCATTTCTCTGCCATACAGATCTCCTCTCGGTTTGCAGCCCCCGGTCTCGCCGGGAGCAAGGAGGCGGAGCCGAAGGCTCCGGAAGGAACCGCATCTTATACCAGGAAGCCAGGGCGGGCGCAACGGCGGGAAAGGCATCACGATTCGCCGCCAGGGGTCGGTGGGCGAGGGTCCCCCGAGCCCGGGAACGCTCCCGAGACAACGGACGGAGTGGACGTTGTGGGCGAGGTGGACGGCCCACCGGGTCCACTCAGTCCACGGAGTCCATCTCGTCCACGCGCTCGTCCGGCGGCCGAGGGCGCGCGCCCTCAACGCCCCCGGCTCTCTTGGACGCGCTCCAGCTCGTCGAGGAGCTCCTTCTCCCGCGCGTCGAACTCCTCTTCGGTCAGCTCGCCGGCCTCGAGCCGCGCGTAGAGCCGCCCGAGCTCCTCGGTGATGCGGGTCGAGCGCGCCTCGAGCTCCTGCGCGGCGGCTTCCTTCACCTGGCGAAAAATCCAGCCGATGCTGCGAACCGGGAAGAGGAGGATGTCGTCGAGGACGAACATCTAAACCGGCGCCTCACGGAGAATGGAGGTGGACGTCCACGAAACTATAGGCCGGAAAGGGGCCGGTGACCACGATGTTGTGCTCCTCGGCGAGCTCCCGTCCGAGCCCGTCGATGGCGAGATCGAAGCGGGCCTGGTCGGAGAGGGAGAGGAGAACGGAGAGGCGCACCAGCTCCTTCTCCGAGCGGCAGTCGTTGCGCTGGATCTCCGAAGCGTTCGGCTCGAGCGCGGCGATGAAGCGTTCGGCCATCGCCTCTCGCTCCTCGTCGAGGATGCGTTGGAAGAGCTGGCCGAGCGCGATCTTGTCGTCCCGGGAAGGTGCGTTTCCGCTTCCGAACACCCGGTCCCGTTCGGCCCGGAGCTCCGGCCGCGCGTTGACGAAGTACTCGAAGACATTCGGGACGTTGAGCTCTGCCCTCACCTCCATCTCGACGGCAGCGCCCACCCTTTTGAGCTGAGCGAGGAGGTCCGTCTCGTAGCGGGCGAGGAGCGCGGCCAGGGGCGTCGGTCCCGGGCTGATGGTGCCGAAGGCCACCGGGAGCAGGCCGAACTCTCTCCCGGTGAGCCTGGAGATGACCGCCTGGTGCGCCATCAGGTTGCGCCGTTCGGGGCGGATCTTGCCGGTGCCGTCGGGCACCGCGCTCACGACGGCCGCGATCCTTCCCACAAGCATCGGTCGGACTTCTTGCCCGAAGAGCCCGATCGGGCCCAGGGAGCCCAGCGATGCGGCCGCTCCCGAAAGGACGACGGCGTAGAGATAGAGCTCTTCTTCGGGAAGGTTCGTCATGGTACGTCCTTCTGCTCTTCAGGCTCTTGCAGGCGTTGCGGCACTTGCCGTCACCCCGAGGGCGTCCGCGTACCGGAGGTACGTATCCACCGAAGCGATGACGACGCGAGCCTCGACCGTGAGGATTTCGATCCCGACGAGGGATACCCTAAGCCAGGCGTCGACGACAATGCCCTTGTCGAGGATGAGCCCGACCACCTCAGCCAGCGTGCCGGCTGCCGGAACAGTCGATGGTTGTCGCTCTACGGTCGCCATGGGGTTCTCCTTTTCGTGCTGGCTACGCGGGGCGCGGAAACGAGCACCGCGGGCAGGGGCCCGCGGTGCGGCGGTTCGAGATCAGCGCTTCTGGGTATGGGACTCCGGCTTCTTCGCGGCGAACTCCTGCGTCTTTGCGCCGGCCGCCTCGAACTTCTCGCCGAGCTCGCCCAGCAGCTTCCGCGCTTCGTCCTCTCCTCGTCGGGCGGCATCCTGGAGCTGAGCGACCATCCGGTTGTAGGTGTCACTGGCTTCGCCGTGACCACCCTCCTTCTCTCGTGCGCTCTTGAGGTCCTGCACACCTGCGTCTCGGAGCTTTCGGATCGTGTTGGCGAGGGTGTCCGTCACCATCTCCACGGGGGCTTGCAACGCATCGGTCAGCTGGGTGAGTGTATTTCGGAGCTCGCCGAGCCGCAGGTTGATGTCCAACCCGAGCCCCAAGCCCGTCGATCCACTGCTGCCGTGGGTCTTCTCTGTCTCCATTTACTTCGCTCCTCTCGGCTTTCATCCGGCGACCGGCGGGCGCTCCTCTCGGGCGCAGCCGTGCGCCATCGCATCGAGTAGTCTCAACCGGGTAGTTCCATCGCGGTGAAACGTAACGGCGCGGCCCTGGGCGGGCAACGCGCCCGCCACGCAAATATCCTTACGGCCCGAGGAATTACCCGCGCGGAAGGCTTCGCAGGAACTACTGTTTCGGCTTGCGGGGCATCTTTCGCCCGTGCCCCGGGGTCAGGGAAAGGGCCGGCGGATGATCCTTCGCGAGCACGATCGGAAAGGCTCCATCTCGGGTAGAAACGATCGTCCGACGGAGGGCGGGCGGGCGCCCCGGCCCGGAGAGGGCACTCGGGCGAGGAGAGGCGGTGGAATCCGGCGGAGGGCCGTCGCCCACGGCACGCTCGCCGCCGCGGGCTACCTCCTCTCGCCCCTGTCGTGGTGGAACGACCTCTTCGTGAACGTACCGCTCGCGTACGTCTTCGCGAGCCTCGTCGCCCTGCTCCTCCCGAGGGCCTTCGGGAGCGCCCTCGTGGTCGGCTACTGGGCGACGAACGTCGTCGGCCTCGTCCTGCTCCACCGGGGCGCGGTCGGGCTCGTCTGCGCAACCCCCCCGTGCGCGTACTCCCGCCGCATGCTCCTGAAGGACCTCGGCATTTCGCTCCTCTACACGGCGGCGGTGGCGCTGCTCGCGTGGACGGGCGTGCTCGCCCCTCCCCAGGAGCTCCTGTCGAGGAGGGGAGGCTAGCCGTCCAGCCGGAAAGGCACTTTCCGGACGGACACTAGCCAGGCGGGTCGGAGGGGGCTTTCAGCCTCTCAAAGTCCGGCCAGGATGCGCACGACTTCTTCGATGATCCAGGCGGGGGTCGACGCGCCGGCGGTCACCCCGACGCGGTGGAAGTGCCGGAGCTCGTCGAGCGGGAGCTCTCCGGCGACCTCGATGTGGTAGGCGGGCTTCTCCAGGGAGGCGCAGATCTCGGCGAGCCGGCGCGTGTTGGCCGAATTCCTGCCGCCGATGACGACCATGGCGTCCACCCGCTGCGCGACCTCGCGGGCGCTGTTCTGGCGGCGGTGGGTCGATTCGCAGATGGTCGAGAGCGCCTGCGCGTGGGGAAACCTGGCGAGGACGCGGCTTCGGATGGCGTCGAAGACCTGCTGATCCTGCGTCGTCTGCGCCACCAGCACGACGCGGTCGAGCTCCGGAAGGCGATCGACGTCCGCCGGCGACGAGACGACGTACGCGTTACCCTCCGCGTGACCGACGAGCCCGACCACCTCGGGGTGGTCCGAGTCGCCCGCGATCACGACGGCGTAGCCCCGGGTGCTGAACTCGGCGATGCGCTTCTGGATCCTCGCGACCTTCGGGCAGGTGACGTCCACCACGCGCTCTGCCTCGCGGGAGAGGCGCGCGTGGACCGCAGGGGTCACCCCGTGCGCCCGGATGATCACGGGGGCCTTCGGGAGCGGCTCCGAATCGGAGAGCACGATGACGCCCTTCTCCCGGAGGGCTTCGAGCTCCTGCGGGTTGTGGATGAGAGGCCCGTAGGTGTAGACGGGCCCCTTCTCCTCCGCGGCGACCTGGAGCGCGATCTCGATGGCTCGGCGAACTCCCATGCAGAAGCCGGCCGAAGCCGCGATGACGACTTCCATTTCTCTTCCCTGCCGCGGGGGCGGCGTCGTGGTTGCGAGGGTTAGCGGTTATCGGTTGTCAGTTATCGGTTGAACCGAAAACCGACAACCGAACACCGGCCCCACGCTAGGTGGAAGCGAAGCGGCGTGTCAAGCGGATAGGCCCGTCACGCGACGCCGCGGAGGCCGGCGCCCTGGCGGACGAGGGCTCTTTGGACCCCCTTTGGGGGGTACGGAGCAGGGGCTCTCCTTCGGCAATCAGTCGGGGAACCGGCAGGCGATGATCACCAGTTCGTCATTGGCGACCTGATAGACCAGGCGGTGCTCCCGATCGATCCTGCGGGACCAGCTCATTTGGACCACACGTCTGACCGTCTGTCTGATTCGTCGTCGGCACACTCAGGCCTTTCTCCCTTGCTGCTTGATGCGGGACGGAGGCTGGCGTTGACCGTCGCGGCAAGATGGCATAGCTTATCATCTGGTGATAACATGACGAGGAGTGTTGCGGATGGGTGTCGCCAGAGAGGTTGGGCTCGAGGTTTTGCTCAGTCTCGACGGCGAAGTCTATCGCCTGGAGAACGGGTATTGGACCAAGTTCGAGGTCAAGCGGGTTTCGCCGACCGCCGAGGTCCCGCACGGAATCCACTACAACCTCACCTTCCACGATCGGTTCAACACCCGGGTGCTCGGGTTCGACAACGCGCACGCAGTGAAACCGCAGAAGAAGAAGTACAGCGCGCGGAAGCTGACGTGGGATCACAAGCACGATCGTGAAGTGGTCGAGCCGTACGAGTTTGAATCCCCAGCCCAACTGCTGGAGGACTTCTGGAACGCGGCAGAGCAGATCATGTCTTCGTGACGGGAGCAAATCGAATGGCCCGCAAGGTTTTGAAAGTTGGAATCATGCCGAAGGCCGACTACAAAGAGAGAACGATCGCCATCGCGAAGGGCGAGTACCTACCGAAACGAGGCGAACCAAAGGTCTGGTTCGAATCCATCCAGTCCTTGGCACAGGTCCTCAGCAGCGAAAACCAGGAACTTCTGCGAATCATCGTCCACGAGGCTCCTGAATCCATCAAGAGGCTGGAGGAATTGACCGGCCGAAAGAGCAGCAATCTATCTCGCACCCTCCACACACTGGAACGCTATGGGATCGTCGAGCTGAGAAGGATCGAGCGCGCGGTGCGGCCGATCGTCAAGGCTCAGGATTTCGAAGTCCGATTCGGATTGGGCAAGGGAACTCTATGGCGGCGACGCCGAGGGGAAACCAGACCGAGAGAGGACGATAGAGCGGTTCGCACAGGGTAGGCTCCAGCCGGCCTGCGGGCCCGAGGCCCCGATCCTGAAGCCGCCTGGGCCGAGTACCGTAGGCATCCTCACAGGTACACCTACGAGGAGCTCCTGGGGTTCGTGCCCGGACGGTGCACCTCCAGGCGGTAGGCGGGCTTACTGAGCCACTGGATCTCTATCTACTCGGCCGCTACGGTTCGTCGCGGTCGGTGGTGCCGCGACACGGGCCAAGAATCACCATGAGGACCATCCCCCGACGCGCCTCCCTCGCATTCAGCCCCGGGACCCGGACCCGGCGCTCCGCAGGGGCGGAAGGAGCAGGGGCGGGCTTCCGGGGCGTTCCGGACATTGGTGCGGCCAGACGGCGCTCTGCAAGGGGGGCGGCTCGACCCGTGCTTGGCCTCACCTCGAGCCGTTCGGGCGCCTCGGCCGGACGCTCCCTGCTCCTGTCGGCTCTTCGCCGTCTGACGATCTCTGCTAGAGCCTCTAGCAGGCCGATGACCAGAAAAAAGAGTAGGAGGATCTGTTCAGAGGTCAGCGCCGTCCTTCCTTTCCCGGACCGGGCACGGGCCCGGTATCGGTTCCGGCGATCGCGTCTCGCATGGACGTATCCGCCTGCACGTTCTTCATCCGATAGTAGTCCATGATCCCGAGGTTGCCCTGCCGGAAGGCCTCGGCCATGGCGCGCGGGACCTCTGCCTCCGCCTCCACCACTCGCGCGCGCATTTCCTGCTCGAGGGCGACCGCCATGGCGCGCCGCTCCTCCGCCTTCGCCTGGGCGATCTGCTTGTCCGCGTCGGCCTGGTCGATCTGGAGCTTGGCTCCGATGTTCTCGCCCACGTCCACGTCCGCGATGTCGATGGACAGGATCTCGAACGCGGTGCCGGCGTCGAGTCCCTTCGAGAGGACGTGCTTCGAGATGTGGTCCGGGTTCTCCAGCACGTCCTTGTGGGTCGTGGCCGACCCGATCGTGCTCACCATCCCTTCGCCGACCCGGGCGATCACCGTCTCCTCGCCGGCGCCGCCGACCAGGCGGTCGAGGTTCGTCCGCACGGTGACCCGGCAGACCGCGTGGAGTTGGATGCCGTCCTTGGCCACGGCCGCGATTCGCGGCGTCTCGATGACCTTGGGAATGACGGACATCTTCACGGCTGCGAGCACGTCGCGGCCCGCGAGGTCGATCGCGGCGGCCCGCTTGAACGGCATGGCGATGTTCGCCTTGTCCGCGGAGATCATCGCGTTGACGACGTTGACGACGTTGCCCCCGGCCAGGTAGTGGGCCTCGATGTCATTCAGCGGGATGTCGAGGCCTGCCTTGACCGAGCTGATGCGGGCATTGACGACGGTGTTGGGCGGCACCCGCCGCATGCGCATCCCGATCAGCGTCAGGAGGCCCACGTACGCGCCCGAGGCCCAGGCTGCGACCCAAAGCGGGATGGGGACGAGGTAGAGCACCAGGAGCACCACCACGATCGCTCCGAGCAGCAGCACCAGACTCCCGATCGCCCCCGCTTCCACTCCGAACATCGCTTACTCCTTTTCTGAGGCTCGAGGGACCTGACGGACGACGATCCGGTTACCGTCGACCCGGATCACCTCGATCTCCTCGCCGGCTTCGATGAACTCCCCTTCGGAGACGACGTCCACGCGTTCGCCGTCGAATTGGGCGATACCGGCGGGGCGCAGGCGCGAGGTCGCGATCCCTCGCTTGCCGAGCCAGCGTCGGTCCGACTCCGGGGCCGATCCGTAGCCCTTGGCCGCCGGAAGTCTCGCATTCAAGATGAGGCCGCGGCCGAAGGGCAGGCGGGGAAGGAAGGCGAGCAAGACGAACGCGCCGACGCCCGCCACCAGGAGGGCCGCCGACACGCGCCCCAGCGCGACGAGCGTCGCCGTCCAGGTGGCGCCCGCACCCACTAGGCTCAAGCCCAGACCTCCGAGGAGAGACGCGATGCCGAGGACGCCTGGGACCCCGAAGCCGGGCGCGGCGAAGATCTCGACGGCGAGCAGGACGAGACCGACGAGCACGAGGAGCACTTCCTGCCAGCCGGCGAGGCGCACGATCCAATGGCCCCAGAAGAAGAGGGCGAGACTCCCCATCCCCAGCAGGCCCGGGACCCCGAAACCGGGGGTGCGAATCTCGATCAGGATGCCCAGGAGCCCGACCGTCATCAGGAGCGAACTGACGACCGGATGCGTTAGCCAACGAACCAGCCACTCGGCCCAGTTGGGGGAGACCTGGCGGACTTCGGCGCCCGGTAGCATGAGCGCCTGGAGCACGGACGCCATGTCGTCGGCGCGGAAGTCTGCCAGACGGTGTTTCAGTGCTTCGTCCGTCGTCAGCGTCAGGAGCTTTCCCTTCTCGACGAGGCCGGGGACCACCACGTCCGCGTCGACCATCGCTTCGGCGAGGAGCGGCGGCCGCCCGCGACTCTCGGCCGTGGCGCGAAACTCCTTGCGCACGTAGGAGACGGTCTTCTCCGCCACGGGCTGCGCTCCCGCCCCCGGAGCCCCCATCTCCACCGGCGTGGCTGCCCCGATCGTGGAGCCGCCCGCCATCGCGATCTTCCCGGCGGCGAGAGAGATGAGCGCCCCGGCCGAGATGGCCCTTCGGTTGACCCAGGCAACAGTCGGGACCTTCGTGCGCAGCAAGGCGTCCCGGATCAGGACGGCTGCGTCGACCCGACCCCCGAAGGTATTCACGTCCAATACAACGGCCGCCGCGCCTGCACTCACGGCCTCGTCGAGGCAGCGCTCCACGAAGGCCGCAAGTCCGAGGTCGATGATCCCGTGGATCGGCACACGAACGACGACGTGGGAAGGTGCTGCTGCCGCCCCCAACAGGCCCAAGCCGACCAGAGCCGAAGCGAGGAAGAGCCGGCCTAGGCGGCCGACGCGAAGGTTGGTGCGCAGTGGGGCCAGCTCGAAAGACTTTCCCGCCAAGGTTGCTCCAGACGGGTCGCTCCGAGGCCCGGAGGACCTCTCGATAACTGAATCGGGAGCGATCGTTTCGCTGCCCGAGGCTAACCGGCGACGGAGAACCGTCAAGAGCGAGGCGTGGTAGGCAAAGAGCGGGGGCGCCGTTCAGACGATCCCTCGCAGGTCGGCACCTTGCCGGACGAGGGCGGTCTGGACCTCCCGCACGGGAACGGAGCGGGGCGGTATTCCGCGGAGCGCCGCCAGCGCCGCGCAGACGCCGGCAGCCTGGCCCGTCGCCATGGCGATCGGCATGGCCCGGTACGAGGAGTGCGCCTCGTGCGTCCCCGAGATGCACCGCCCGGCCACGAGGAGCCCCTCCACGCCCACCGGAACGAGGCAGCGCAGCGGAATATCGTACGCCTCTCCCGGAGGGACTCGCTTGAGGACCGTGCCTTCGCCCTCGGGGTTGTGGATGTCGATGGGGTAGGTCCCCCTCGCGATCACGTCGTCGTACTTCCGGGCCTGGAGGACGTCGTCGGCCGTGAGGTGATACTCCCCGCGCACCCTCCGAGTCTCCCGCACCCCCACCTGAACGCCGGTCTGGGCCACGTACGCCCGCTCGAACCCGGGCACCCGCCGGCGGAGGAACTCGCCGATCTGGTGCGCCTGGTGGTGGCTCTCCCGCTCGGCGCGCGTCAGGTCCCAGACGTCGGTTCCGAGGACGCGCAGCACGCGGGTGCTGTTTACGCTCACCTCGCTCTCCCGCGGGGTGGCGAAGAAGAGGATGTCTTCGCGCGGCATTTGGAGCTCGCCGGATCTCCTCGCCTCCTCGATCAGGTTCCAGAGGCCGTGGCAGCCGCGCCACTGGTCCGGATGCTCGAGCACGTACATGGCGAACCGTTCGCGGTCGAAGCCGACCATCCGGAACATCAAGGTGACGGGCTGGACGAGACCGTCGCCGTCGCGGCCCACCTCGCACGGCGCACCCGCCCGGGCCGCGAGGTCGCCGTCGCCCGTGCAGTCCACGAGAACCTTCGAGCGCACCGCCACCGGGCCCGACTTCGTCTCGAAGACCGCTCCCTCCACGGCCGAGCCCTTCACCACGTCCGTCGCGAAGGCGTGGAGGAGGTACTGTACGCCGGCGGCGTCGAGCATCTGCTGGGCGACGAACTTGAAGATCTCCGGGTCGAAGGGCACGACGTAGCCGGTCCAGGAGGAAGGAGGGATCGCGCCCCCCAGGGCGACGAGACGCTCCAGGAGCTGGAGGACCACCCCCGCCAGGACGGGTTCGCCCGGGCCGTGATCCATCGGGTAGAGGGAGACGCCCTCGAACACCTCCGGAGCGGCGATCTGCGTGTGGAAGGACATGAGGGGCATCACCAGGGCGGCGGTGGCGTTGCCGCCGAAGAAGCCGTAGCGTTCCGCGAGGAGGACGCGGGCCCCGGCGGCGGAAGCCCCCAGGGCGGCTCCCAGCCCCGCGGGTCCGGCACCGACCACGAGGACGTCGGCCTCGGCCGCGACGATGGCACGCCGGGGAGGCAGCGTGAGCGTCGCGGGTTCGGAGGGGCGAGGGAGGTCAGGCATGGCGGGTCCCGTCCTCCTCAGGCGCCGGCGCGCCGTTTGGCCCGGCTCTCGCGCAGGAGCGCGACGGCGAGGGCGTTCGTGTCCCGGGCGCGCTGCTGGAGCTCCGGCAGCAGACTCTGGACCTGCGCCTTCAGGGCGGCGCGGCGGTCCCAGGAGTGATCGATGTGCGCGATCAGCCGGCCGGCATTCACCTCGTGGATCGGGGGCATGTCGAGCTTGAGGTGCGCGAGGAAGCCCGCCACCTTGGAGGCGTACGGAAGCGCGACGAAGGTGACGCCCTGGAGCGCGGCGAAGATCAGGAAGTGGAGCCGCATCCCCACGGCGAAGTCGAAGTGTGACACCAGCGAGAGCATCTGCCCGGCCGTGTACTCGCCCCGCAGCACCGTCGCCCTGCGGGCGCGAAGCATCTGCGAGATGACGGCGTGGGAGTGCCGGATGTCCAGCGCCCTCGGCTCCATCGGCACGAGGATGACGTCGGCGTCGAAACGGTCCACCATGAAGTCCGCGGCGTTCGCCAGCAGGGCGTGGTAGAGGCGCTCGTCCATGTCCGGGGCGGCACCGCCCGGTTCCCGCACCGACATGCCGATCAGGTGGCGCCCGCGATCGAGGCCCTCCCGTGCCAGCGCCTCGGGAGGAAGCGGTTCGGGCTGGAGGAGGAGCGCCGGGTCCGCGGTCACCCGGATCTCCCGGTGCACGCCGATCTCCTCCAGGAGCTTGCGGGCGCCGATCTCGCGGACCGTCAGGACCTCGACCTTCGTCAGGCACTCCCGGACGGCCTCCTGGTTGGCAGGGTCGCGCAGCGGGCCCACTCCGATCGAGTAGACCATCACCGGCACGCCCTTGTCCTGGGCCATCTTCACTTCGCGTAGGTAGATCTTCGCCTCGCTGTCGAAGAGGATGCCTCCTCCGCCGAGGATGAAGAGGTCGAGGCGCTCGATCTCGGGCAGGATCTCGTTGCGGGAGAACTCCCGCACCTGCACGGCCCGGTCCACCCGGTGCCGGCGCAGCGTGTCCTCGGCGTTTCGCGAGAAGACCGTGATCTCCACGGGTACGGCCTGCCGCAGTTGGGTGACGATGCTCTCGAGGATCGCCTCGTCGCCCAGGTTGAGGCCCCCGTAGGAGCCGGAGATGCCGACCCGGAAGGGCTCCTCCTCCTCCACCACGGTCACGGACGCGCCCATCTGCTCTCCCTCCTCCGGAACCCCTTCTGAAGGCATCTAGCCACCCTCTCGCCGGGACCGCCGTGCGCCGGCTTCCGCTTCCAGGGCTTCTCTCAGCTCGACGGCGTTTCGGACCGCGTAGCCGCCCAGGTCGTTATTGAAGTAGGCGTAGACGTCCATTCCCTCGTCCATCAGCTTTCGCAGCGCGTCGGCCTTCTCGGCCAGGCGGGGGGCCGTGTAGTTGCCTCCGTACCCGACGCCGTGGAACCGGAAGTACGCGAACCCTGCCGTCAGCCGCCGCGGGTGGTCGGGCAGGAGATCGTGGACGCAGAGCGCCGCCCCGTGGCTCTCCAGGACGCGGTAGACGTCTTCGCAGAGCCAGGAGTCGTCCCTGAACTCCACCGCCCAGCGGTGGCGGCGGCCGACCGCTTCGAGAAACGCCTCCAGCCGTCCCGGGTCCGCGTGCCACCTCGGCGGGAGCTGCACCAGGATCGGGCCGAGTGCGCTCCCCAGCCCTTCGGCGCTCCCGAGGAACCGCTCCACCGTCTGCTCCGGGTCCTTGAGCCGTTTCCGGTGGGAACCGAAGCGGCTGTACTTCACGGCGAAGCAGAACCCGGCGGGGGCGGCGGCCCGCCACCGCTCGAAGACCGCTCTCGGGGGGAGGCGGTAGAACGTGTTGTTGATCTCGACGGTGTCGAACCGCTCGGCGTAGTAGCCGAACCACCTCGTCTTCGGAAGCCCCTCGGGATAGAAGACGCCCTTCCAGTGGTCGTACTGGTATCCCGAGGTCCCGACCGTCGCAACCCCGCGCCGTTGCGCCATCCGCGTCATCCTTTCATGGGGCCAAGCTACCAGCCTTTGGTGCCGTGTCCATCGCGTCGCCTCGGCACCCCGGCCAACCCCATTGCCGCGTCCGGTTCCCAGCGCCGGAGCGTCCCGCCCACCTCCCTCATCGGTACATCGTGGCGGAGCTTCCCTGTCGACTTCGCAGGGCGCCTCGATGATACTGCGGCCTCTTCGACCTATCGGCAAGGAGGTCAGGTGCTCACGCGCGAGGACCGTAGGCACTGGGCGAGGCGCCGCCGGGCGAGCGGTAGGGGGCGGAGGGTTTCAGGGGGGCCTTTGGGGAGCTTCCGGCTGCTCGCCGTGGCGGGCGTGCTCTGCCTGGGGCTCGTGCTCTGCCTCTGGCGGCCCGCGGCGCTCGAGCGGGCCGCGCTCCCCTTCGAGGACCTCAAGTTCTCGGTCCGGACTCTCCTCGGCGCCGAGCCTCGACCCGACCCGAGCGTCGTCGTCGTGGCCATCGACGAGCCGAGCCTGAAGAAGCTCGGCCGCTGGCCCTGGCCGCGGGACCTGATCGGCGCGCTCCTGGCGAGGCTGCGGGAGGCGGAGCTGATCGGGCTCGACCTGGTCTTCCCGGAGACGGCAGACCCGCGGGAGGACGAGGTCCTCGCCCGTTCGGTGGCGGAAGCCGGGAACGTCGTCCTCGGGTACGTCCTCCGGGAGGCGCCGCGCGGGGTCGGCGCCGAGGGGGCGCGGCGCGGCCTCGAGGAGTACGCCTATCGTTCGCCCGCCCTCGACTCTCCCGTCGTGGGCCTCCCGGAGCTGGAGCACGCGCAGGCGAACGCCGCCGGGATTGCGGCCGGCGCCCTGAGCGGCGGGTTCTTGAACGCCGAGCCCGATCCCGACGGTCTCTTTCGGCGCTATCCCATCGCCTACCTCCACCAGGGGCAGGCGCTCACCCCGCTCGCCGTGCAGCTCGTCCAGTACCATCTCGATCGCAAGGCCGAGCTCGTGCTGGACTCGGGCGGCGTCCGTTCCTTCGCGCTCGGGGGCGTCCGCGCCTCCGGGACCCCCGCCCTCCCCCTGAACTTCGTTTCCCCGGCGGAGGTCCGGTCCGTCTCCGCGGCCGCGGTCCTGGAGGGACGGGTGGCGCCCTCGTTCTTTCGGGGAAAGATCGCGCTCGTCGGCGTGACGGCGGCGGGAATCCGGGAAGTCCGCCCCACGCCCGTCGACCCCGCCGCCCCGGGCGTCTTCCTCCACTACACGGCCGCTTCCAATCTGCTTGGGAACCGCCTGCTCCGGACCTCGGCGGCCGTCGACCTCGCGCTGCTCGTCCTGGCGTGCCTGCTGGCGGGGGCGGGGAGCCTGCCCAGCGCGCCGCTCCAGAGGATCGGCGTCTACTGCCTGGCCCTCGCGGCTCCCTACGCGGCCGGCCTCTACTGCCTGCTGGACCACCACGTCTGGGTCCACGACTTCTCGTTCCTCCTGCCCGCCCTCTTCCTCTCGGGTCTCCTGGAGGCGGTGACCTCGTTCCGGGCGGGGTCCCAGGGAAACCGGCTGCGGGTCGCCCTCTCGTCCTCCGTCTCGGCAGAGGTGCTCGGCGAGCTCCTCGCCGCCCCGGAGAGGGCGGAGTTGGGGGGAGCGCTGAAGGAGGTCTCGGTCCTCTGCGCGGAGCTCCGGGGCCTCCCGGCGCTCGTCGAGCGCTTCTCTCCCGCGGAGGTCGTCCGGAGGCTCGCCCAGCTCGAGGAGCCGATGGCGCGCACCGTGCTGGCCAACCGGGGGCTCGTCGACGGGTCGGTGGGCCCGGGGATGACGGCCCTCTTCAACGCTCCCCACGACGTGGCCGATCACCCGGCTCGCGCGTGTCGGGCCGCCCTGGACCTCGTCCGGTCCGTCCGCGAGCTCAACGCCGCTTTCGCCGCGGAGGGCCTGCCGGAGGTGTCCCTCGGCGTGGGGGTGTGCTCCGGGGCGTGTGTGGTGGGGGCCGTGGGGGGGGCGGCAAGGTTCCGCTACGCGGCGGCGGGGGATGCAGTCGAGCTCGCCTCCCGGCTCGGCGGGCTCTGCGAGGCGTACGGCGCGGCCCTCATCGTGAGCGAGGCGACGAAGGAGCGCCTCACCGAGGGCTTCCTCGTCCGGAGGCTCGATCGCCTGCGGGTGAGGGGGAGGAGGCTCCCCTCCTCGATCTTCGAGGTCCTGGAGGAGTCGGAGCGGAACCGGGAGTTGGCCCTGCGCTATCAGGAGGCGCTGGAGCTCTACTTCCAGCGGCAGTTCTTCGCCGCCGCCACGCTCTTCGAGGAGCTCTCCGCCGGGCACGGCGACCCGCCGTCGGCGCTCTTCGCGGAACGGTGCGCGCGTTACGGTCAAAAGCCGCCGCCCCCGGACTGGGACGGCGTCTTCACCGGGACGGCCGACTAGCCGTCGAGCTCGAAGCGGGAGAGGCGCTTCAAGGCCCGCACCTTCTCGGTCCGGTCGACCTTGGCGCGCTCGAGCGCCCGGTGGAGGACGCGGATCGTGCGGTCGTAGGTCTCCCGATCCACGGGGAAGGGAGTGCCGTCCTTGCCGCCGTGGGCGAAGCTGAAGCGGGCGGGATCCCGCACGCTGGCCGGCGCGCCGTAGATGAGCTCCGCCACGAGGCCAAGGGCGCGAACCGTCTTGGCCCCTACGCCCTCGATCCCGAGCAGCGACTCGAAGTCGGCGGGAGCGCGCTCGCGGGTCTTGAGCAGGATCCTCTCCAGCCGGCGCGGGTCCACGTCGGCCAGGGAGACCAGGTGGCGGCGGGGCAGGACGAGCTCCGGGAGCTTCTGGAGTACCGGCACGACCTCGCCCGGACCCGTCCGTGCGAGAGCCGCCGTGTGGGTGCGCGCCGGCGCGCTCTCCTCGGCCACGAAGTTGAGCGTCTCCCCCCGGGCATCGCAGCAGACGGCCGCGTGGGGCTCGGCCACGAAGCTCGGCAGCCGCTCGCCGAGCCAGTGGTAGCGCCGGGCCATGGCCGACGCCTCGTTCATCCCCTGCTGCACGACGCACCACCGGCCGCTGCCCGTAAAGAAGAAACAGTGGTGGTAGATCTGATAGCCGTCCTGCACGGCCGCGCTGTCGACCTTGGCCGACATCCGGCTCGCGTAGACGAGGGGGCCGGCCTCGAGCGAGGCCGTCTCGCACGCGCGCTCGATCTCCGCGGGCGTCTTCCGCGACGCGGCGCCCTTGCCGCCCGCCGCGAAGAGCCCGAGCTCGCGCTCGAGCCCGCGGATCCCCTCCTTGAGCGCCCCGCAGGCGGTGGTGGTGAGCCCGCTCGAGTGCCAGTCGAACCCGAGCGCGCAGCCGAAGGCCTGGAACCAGTACGGGTCCGAGAGGCGGCGGAGCATCTCCTCCGGGCCGAACTCCGCCACCACGTGGCACGCCACCTCCCGGGCGAGGAGCACCATCCGGGAGAAGAGCCAGTGGGGCGCCTTGCCGCCGTGGAGGGGGAGCTGGGCGAAGCCGGTGCGCACGGTTACCCCGGGTCGGACGCGAGCTCGTGGACGAGGACGTCGCCGCCGGCCGCGATGCGCCGGGCGGCGTCGACCACGTGCTGGTGGTGCGTGAATAGGATCACCTGAACCGTTTTCGCGAGCTCGCCCAAGGCCCGGAGGGTTGCCTCGGCGCGACGGTCGTCGAAGTGGACGAG
>JACRCS010000775.1 GCA_016218905.1 Deltaproteobacteria bacterium | reverse complement strand
GCCCGGGACGGGTGGAACTACATGGCCGTCCCGATCACGCACCACGGCTTGCCGACCTAGGGGGATCTTCCGTATGAACATCAAGGACGTCCTGCAACGAGACCCGGCGACCCATCCCCTGGTCAACCAGGGCCAGGCCCGCATCTCCGACAAGACGAACGAGAAGGTGCTCGCCGAGCTGCGGGCCGAACTCTCCACGTTCGTCTGCGAGGGGCAGTACGCTGAGGGTATCCAGAGGATTCTGTCCTCGTACCTCTCCAACCTCTCCCAGACGAGCCAGAAGGCCGCTTGGGTGAGCGGGTTCTTCGGGAGCGGCAAGTCCCACCTCCTCAAGATGCTCTGCCACCTGTGGGTCGACACCAAGTTCCCCGACGGCTCCACCGCCCGCAGTCTCGTCCCGTCCATGCCCGACGACCTGCGGAACCTCCTGCGCGAACTCGACACCACGGGACGGCGCGCAGGCGGCCTCCTCGCAGCCGCGGGAGCCCTTCCCAGCGGCACGACCGACCACGTGCGCCTCACCATCCTGAGCGTCCTCTTCCGCGGCGTCGGCCTTCCCCAGCTCTACCCCCAGGCGCAGTTCTGCCTGTGGCTCCACGACCAGGGTTGGTTCGAGAGCGTCAAGGCGGCCGTCGAGGCGTCGGGCAAGCCCTGGGAGGCCGAGCTGAACAACCTCTATGTCAGCGGCCCCATTGCCCGGGCCGTGCTCGCCCGCGACCCGCACTTCGCCGGTTCCGAGGTCGAGGCCCGGCAGACCCTCCGGGGCCAGTTCCCGCCGCGGACGACCGACATCACGACCGAAGAGTTTCTCATCGCCTTCAAGCGGGCCATGAAGCTCTGGGGGCGAGATGGCCGGTTCCCCTGCACCATCCTCGTCCTCGACGAGGTGCAGCAGTACATCGGCGACTCCAACGACCGCTCCACGCTGGTGACCGAGGTGGCCGAGGCCGTGTGCAAGCAGCTCGACGGTCACGTCCTGATCGTCGGCGCGGGGCAGAGCGCCCTCACCGAAGTCAGGCTGCTGCACAAGCTCATGGACCGCTTCACGATCCTCGTCCCCCTCTCCGACGCCGACGTCGAGACCGTGACCCGGAAGGTCCTCCTCCAGAAGAAGCCCACCGCAATCGCAGACGTCCGCGCGTTTCTGGACACCCACGGCGGCGAGATCTCCCGGCAGCTCCAGGGCACCCGCATCGGCGAGACCGCCGAGGACCGGGACATCGTCGTGGACGACTACCCGTTGCTTCCCGTGCGCCGCAGGTTCTGGGAGCAGTGCTTCCGGCAGGTAGACGCCGCGGGCACCCACAGCCAGCTCCGTTCCCAGCTCCGCATCATCCATGACGCCGTGGCCCGCGTTTCGGGGCGCCCCCTCGGGGCCGTGGTCCCCGGCGATGAACTCTACGAAGCCCTCGCCCCCGAGATGGTCAACACCGGTGTGCTCCTGCGGGAGATCAACGAACGCATCATCGGCCTCTCCAAGGACGGGACGGAAGAGGGCCGGCTCGCGCGACGCATCTGCGGGCTCGCGTTCCTGATCGGCAAGCTCACCCGCGAGGCGGGGGCCGACATCGGCGTGCGTGCGTCCAAGGAGCACATCGCCGACTTGCTCGTCGAAAACCTCTCGGCCGACAACGGAAAGCTCCGCAGCGACGTCGGGCTCGTCCTGGAGAAGCTCGCCGACGGCGGGGTACTGATGAAGGTCGGCGACGAGTACCGGCTCCAGACGAAGGAGGGGGCCGACTGGGACCGGGAGTTCCGGAACCGGCAGACCCGGCTCGCCAACGACGACACCGAGTACCAGATCCTCCGTGACCAGCTGCTCTATGCCGAGGCAGACCGGGTCATCCGCACGGTCCGGATGGTCCAGGGCGCGGCCAAGGAAGCGCGCTCCATTTCCGTCTCGCGCGAGCCGACCCCTCCCGCACCCACCGGCGAGAGCATTCCCCTTTGGGTCCGCGACGGCTGGGCCACGGCCGAGAAGGAGATCGTCGACGCTGCGCGGGCCGCCGGCACCGACAGCCCCACTCTCTTCACCTTCATTCCCCGGCAGGCGGCAGACGACCTTCGGAAGCTGGTCGTCGAGGCCGAAGCGGCCCAGCAGACCCTCGACGCCAAGGGCGTGCCGGCCAACCCCGAGGGCTTGGAGGCGAAGCGCAGCATGGAGAGCCGCCGCGACCTTGCCGTGAAGCGGCGCGGCGAGATCATCGAAGACATCGTCGGCAACGCCAAGGTCTTCCAGGGGGGCGGCTCCGAGCTGTTGCAGCTGTCACTTGCAGACCGGGTCCGAGAAGGAGCGACCGCCTCCCTTTCTCGGCTCTTCCCCCGGTTCAAAGAGGCCGACTCCGCCGCCTGGGAGGCCGCAATCCGGCGCGCGCGTGACGGTGCCGACCAGCCCTTCCAGCCCGTCGATTGGGCCGGCGCTACGGAGCAGCACCCGGTTTGCCAGCAAGTCATCGCGGGCGTGGGCGCCGGGAAGCTCGGTAGCGAGGTCCGAAAGCTCCTTCGGGGCAGCCCCTTCGGCTGGCCCCAGGACGCTATCGACGCCGCGCTGATCGCCCTGCACCGGTCCCAGCACCTCTCCGCAACGCTGAACGGGGCAGCCGTGGTCGCCGGCCAGCTCGACCAGAACAAGATCTCCAAGGCCGAGTTCCGGGTGGAGCGCATCACGCTCTCCGTCACCGACCGGCTCGCGCTCCGGAAGCTCTTCCAGTCCCTCAACGTGACGTGCAAGGCGGGGGAAGAGGCGGCCAAGGCGCAGGAGTTTCTCGCCGCCCTGCTCGCCCTGGCCGCTGCCACCGGAGGCATTCCCCCCCTGCCGGCCCCGGCTCCGACGACAGACCTCGAGGATCTCCGCGG
>JACRCS010000774.1 GCA_016218905.1 Deltaproteobacteria bacterium | reverse complement strand
ATGTTCCGCGAGCAGTAATCTCAAACTGACGGACCGGGCCGGGGACGTCGTGAGGCGTCCCCGGCCCCTCGTCCGTGTCAGCCTCCGGCGGGACGGGTTTCGGGGCCGGAGAGAGACCAGAAAGAAGAGCCCGCGCGGAGGGGTTCGGGGACCGCGACGCGAAGACGAAGTCAACCCGGCGTCCGGGTTCCCCGAGAACGAGACGAGCCGACCGATGGTGCCCCGGCGTTTTCCGCGATCGCGGGTGGACCGCAGGTCGGTGGACAACTGAAAGAGAGAGCGCATGGAAGACAGGAAAGCCATCCTCTACGGCCGCCTGGTGGTCTTCGCCTCCTGGCTGGCCGTTTTCTGTCTCTTCGGGTACCGCGCGACGTTCGCGATCCTGAAGGGACCCATCGGCGTGACGATGGGCTGGTCCACTGCCCAGGTCACCCTCGGCTACTCGCTGATGATGGTCGTCTACGCCGTCACGGCGTACTTCTCGGGGATGATCCTCGACAAGTGGGGGACGAAGCCCGTCTACGCGATCGCGGCCGTCTTCGGCGGCCTCGGCTTCATCCTCACCTCGATGATCAACGTCCACGCGGCGTACCTCTTCACGTTCGGCGTCCTCGGCGGCATCGCGACCGGCATGCTCTGGGTCACGTCGACGGTCTCGGTCCGCAAGTGGTACGTGGGCAAGTCGTACGCCACGATGTGGGGCTTCGCCTTCGCGGGCGCCCCGATGGCGCAGTTCGTCCTCGCCCAGGTCGTCAAGCCGAAGCTCGGCGCGGCCCAGAAGGGGCTCGACGAGGCGGTCAAGGCGATTCTGCCGAACGCCGACGCCCTCCAGGGCAAGGAGCTCGCGACGGCGATCGCCGGCAAGCTAAAGGAGCCCGGCACCCTCGACGTCCCGGCCGTCAAGGACGCGCTCGCGACCCTCACCGCCGCCTGGCGCGGCGAGATGATGGTCCTCGGCGTCATCGTCTTCGCGGCCCTCGTCCTGGCCGTCGTCGTCGCCAAGCAGTCGCCCGACTCCTACGGCATGAAGCCGTTCGGCGGGATGCCGGCTCCGGCCGGCGGAGCGGCTCCGGCCGCCGAGTACGAGTGGGGCGTCGGCGAGGCGTTCGGCAAGTACGCAATCTGGGCCGCGATCCTCACGTTCCTGACCTCGATGATGGCCGAGTTCCTCATCTGGACGCAGGTCGTCAGCTACTGGACGCAGGACGTCGGCTTCAGCCTCGCCAAGGCGACGCAGACCTACGCCGTCATCGGCCTCATCGGCATCTTCTCGATGCCGATCATGGGGAAGATCGCGGACAAGGTCGTCGCCGTCATGGGGAACGAGGTCAAGGGACGCAAGGCGATGCTCATGGTCGGCCCGGGCACGGGCGTCCTCGCCTGCCTCTTCCTCCTCGGCACGAAGCAGAGCGACGTCTTCGCCTACGTCGCCTGCTTCATCTTCGCGGTCTACTGGGCGATCGTCCCCGGCGGCGTCGTCGGGTACACGGGCGCCATCTATGGCCGGAAGACCCTCGGCAAGATCTGGGGCCTCGCCACGATGATCGTCATGGGGATCGGGCCGTTCCTCGGCTCGTTCATCGGCGGCTGGCTGAAGGACGTCTCCGGCAGCTACACCTACTCGATCTACTACGCGCTCGGCTCCTTCGTCCTGTCGATCGTCCTCGCGACCACGCTCCCGCTCACGGCGGAGGCGAAGGTCCGGGTGCCGGCCGACGCGGCGATCGCGCCCGGACGCGCGAGCTGACCCCGGGATCCCCCTCCGGCCTCCCGCCGCGGCCCGGCGGCGGGAGGCCCTCTCTTCCGGCCGGGCCCGGGGGCGAACGGACGAACCGCTCGGACGGAGGACACCATGGCGAACGGTGAGACCAGGGGTCTGGTCTTCGACATCCAGGGACACTCGGTCCACGACGGGCCGGGCACGAGGACCACCGTGTTTCTCGCCGGCTGCCCGCTCTCGTGCGTCTGGTGCTGCAACCCCGAGGGGCTCTTCCGGAAGCCGGTCGTCGTCCGCCGCGAGATCAAGTGCAAGCACTGCGGCCGCTGCGTCGAGGCCTGCCCCAGCCACGCCATCACCGTCGACGAGACGGGGTCGGCGCAGTTCGACCGTGCGCTCTGCGACGTCTGCACGACCCACGAATGTGTCCAGAACTGCTTCCACGAGGCGCTCGAGGTGAGCGGAAAGTGGATGACCGTCGACGCCCTCATGGACGTCTTCAAGCGGGACCGGCAGTTCTGGGGGAGTCGCGGCGGGGTGACGTTCAGCGGGGGCGAGCCGCTCCTCCAGCGGGAGTTCGTCCTCGAGGTGCTCCGCCGTTGCCGGGAGGCCCGGCTCCACGTCTGCCTCGAGACGACCGCCTGCGTCTCGGAGGGATACTTCTTCGAGGCGCTGAAGAGCGTCGACTGGGTCTTCGTCGACATCAAGCAGATGGACCCGGAGCGGCACCGGGAGATCGCGGGCGTCTCGAACGAGCTGATCCTGTCCAACATCAAGGCCCTGGCGGTTTCGGACTGGCCCGGGTTCGTCGTCGTGAGGATCCCGGTCATCCCGGGTTGCAACGACTCCGAGGAGAACGTCCGGGCCACGGCGCGGTTCGTGAAGGACGCCGGCCTCGAGGTCATCAACCTCCTTCCGTTCCACCGCCTGGGCGAATCGAAGTACCGCCAGCTCGGGAAGCGCTACGCCTTCGAGGACCATCCCGGGACCCCGGTCGAGGCCCTCGCCCCGCTCAAGGAGCTGGTGGAGGCCGAGGGGCTGACCTGTTACACGGGCTGGAAGACCCCCTTCTGAATACGAGGACACGCGAATGACGAAGTCCCTCACCGCCCTGTTCTGCGCGGCGCTCCTTCTCTCGCCCGCCGCCCGGGCCGAAGATGCCAAGGCCGCTCCCGCCCCCGACCCGTGGAAGATCACCTGGGAAGTGGGTGCCGAGGAGCGCGTCCGGTCGGAAGCGATGAACAACACTTTCGACTT
>JACRCS010000773.1 GCA_016218905.1 Deltaproteobacteria bacterium | reverse complement strand
GTGGTGGGCCGAGCCCACCCTACTGAACTTTCACCGCTTGGTGGCGCGGGGCTGTACCCGAGGGAAATGGGGAGCGGAGCCACCGCCGCTTAGGACCGATGTGGGTCACGAGTAGGAGTGGTGGGCCGAGCCCACCCTACTGGACTTTCACCGCTTGGTGGCGCAAGGGCTGTACCCGAGGGAAATGGGGAGTGGAGCCACCGCCGCTTCGGACCAAGGAGTGGTGGGCCGAGCCCACCCTACTGAACTTTCACCGCTTGGTGGCGCAAGGGCTGTATCCGAGGGAATGGGGAGCGGAGCCACCGCCGCTTAGGACCGATGTGGGTCACGAGTAAGGAGTGGTGGGCCGAGCCCACCTACTGGACTTTCACCGCTTGGTGGCGCGGGGCTGTACCCGAGGGAATGGGGAGCGGAGCCACCGCCGCTTCGGGCCGATGTGGGTCACGAGTAAGGAGTGGTGGGCCGAGCCCACCCTACTGGACTACTGGACTCGAAGATCCGCCGTACCGCCTCGATCGTGTCCGCCTCCCCGGCCGGCTTGTCCGGCCGGTACCGTTTCACGCGCGCGAAGCGGAGGGCGAGGCCGGCGGGGTAGCGCGGGCTCTCCTGCACGCCGCTGAAGGCGATCTCCACGACGAGCTCCGGCCGGACGTAGACCGTCCGCGGGTCCCGCGCGACGGCTAGCTCCTGGAGGCGCTTCGTCTGCCAGCGGAGCACCTCGTCGGTGAGCCCCTCGAAGGTCTTCCCGAGCATGACGAACCCGCCGGTGATGGGGTCGCGGCCTCCCAGGTGGAGGTTCGAAAGCCACTCGCTCCGGCGGCCGTGCCCCCACTCGGCGGCGAGGACCACGAGGTCGAGGGTGTGCGCCTCCTTCACCTTGAGCCAGCTCCAGCCGCGCCGGCCCGCCTCGTACGCCGAACCGGGATCCTTCGCCATGAGCCCCTCGTGCCCCCTCCGGAGCGCCTCCCGGAGGAACGCCTCGGCTTCGCCCGGGTCGGCCGTGACGAGCCTCGGAACGACGGACTCCGGCGGGAGGACGCCCTGCAGCGCCCGGAAGCGCTCGGACTCGGGCAGCGGGTCGAGGGCCTGCCCGTCGAGATATAGGCAGTCGAAGAAGTAGGGCGTGAGCCGCTCGCCGGCGAGGCCCGGCTCGTTCTCCTTCCGGCCGAAGCGTGCCATGGTGGTCTGGAAGGGCCGGGGGCCTCCGTCCGGGTTCAAGAGGAGGACCTCTCCGTCTAGGACCAGCTCCCGGGCCGGGAGGGCCCGGGCGACCTCCACGAGCTCAGGGACGGCGGGCGTCACGTCGTTGAGGCGCCGGGTGAAGATGTGCACGTCGCCGCCGGCCTTGTGGACCTGAACCCGAACCCCGTCGAGCTTCCACTCGAGGGCCGCCTCCCCCAGGCGCGCCAGCGCGGCGTCGAGGTCCGCCGCCGGTTGCGCCAGCATCGGCTGGAGGGGCCGGAACACTTCCACCGCATACCCGGCGAGTCCCTCCCGCCCCCGCGTGAGCGCCGCCACGGCGACGGGCTCGAGGTCGCCCGCGACCATCAGCGCCCGACGGACCTCGGCCGGGTTTACGCGCGAGGCTCTCGCCACGGCCTCGACGAGGAACCCCTCCAAGGCCCCCTGGCGAAGCTCGCCCAGAACGAGCCGGATCAGGAACTCCTGCTCGGCCGCCGTCGCGCGGCCGAAGAGGGCGGAGAGCCGCCGGGTCCGCTCCGCCGTCGAGCCCGGCCCGGTGAGGCGCGCTAGCTCGCCGAAGGCCGCGTCCGCGTCCGCCAGCGTGAGCGAAGCCTCCGAGGCGGCAGGCGCCGCCGCGGCCCGTCGGACCGCGGCCGGCCCGAGACCGATCTTTCCCTGCCGCAGGTCTCCCGAGAGGAAGGAGACGCCGATCTCCACCTCCGTCCCGCCGAGCCTCGCGAGGAGGTCCGCGAGCTCCGTGATCTTTCGGGTGCGGCTGCGCGTCTCGGCCAGCCGGCGGGAGAGCGCGGCGAGCTCGGCGAGGAGCATGGTGTCCCTCCCGGAACAAACGTAGAAACGTATAGGCGCCACCGGGGGGTGGACCCCGTGGAGTGGCGGCGGGGCACCGAGATTTCCGTCGCATCGATCATCCCGCCGCCCGGAACGGGGTTCGCCCACCGGTGGCCCGCAAATGCTCGGGCCTGCACTGCGGCCAGGCGCCCGTCTCCCCTTCGCCTGTCTCGGACGGACTCCGAGGAAGAGTCTACCAGGTCGGCTCACGTTCGCCGGTTCCTCCGTCAGGCGCCGCCGCCGTCCGCCCTTCTCGCCGTAAAGTGAACACCACAAGATATCTTTCAACTTTTCCGGAAAGATTTGCCTTGCGGGAGGGAAGGCCCCAGCTACGCTCTCCCCCCAGGCGATCCGGGGCGGCCCCGGCCCAGGGCGAGCGCAGCTCTCCGCCCTCCCGGCCGCCGCCCTCCCCACGCAAAACCGACGGAAAGGAGAACCAGATGGCAAACGATTTCTTCCAGACCCTCCGCCAGGAGCACCGGGAAGTAAGGCAGATCTTCGAAAAGCTCATGGACGAAGACCAGAGCTCGAAGCGGCAGCAGATCCTGAAGCTGATCGAGCTGGAGATCGTGCCGCACTTGATGGG
>JACRCS010000772.1 GCA_016218905.1 Deltaproteobacteria bacterium | reverse complement strand
GGTGTGCAGCAGGCAGATGTCCCAACCGGTGAGCAGCCGCAGCCCGCCCGCGTCGTCTGCGCCACCTTGCCGTAGTTCTCCCTGACCAACTTGCGAATCTCATCGTGCTCCATGGTGTGCATCGTCTGCCTCCTCCGGCATCGTTGACTTCACTGGCACCATGAAGACGAAGTCCGCTTCCAAAGGACGCAGAGAATCTCGTCCCTGCGCCTGCCCGTCGTCCGGGCGCATACGGCTGCAAGGCGTGCCGTCGCGGAGGGTCGATCATTGTTTCTACCTCATCACTCTACAGCGGGAATCCAAGCCGTGGACCGCCGTCGTTGTCGACGGCTGCCCCGTCCGTGCGGTTCAAGGACGTGAACTCTGCGGCCGCGAACTCTCGAGCCAAGGCCCGTTCCTCCGCGGTGAGGGCGCCCGGTTCCAGGCGAACCTTCAGGACTCTCTCCAACCCCTGGGCCAGCGCTCGGGCAACCTCATCCGGCTCGACCGTTCGGCCCAGGACCTCTCCCAAGGACGTCGTCCGGCTCGCGAGCCGTGCGCGCAGGGAGGACGTGGAGGCCGCCGGGCCCAGGAGTTCGACCCAGAGGTCCGTCTGACTCTTCAGGAGCACCGACCCGTGCTGAAGCATCGACTCTCCCCGCCAGCTCTGGGCGCTGCCCACGAACTTCCGCCCCCGATGGGTGAGGTCTCCCGCCGCCGAGCGAAGGAAGCAGACCGCGGGTCCGGCAGCTTTTGTGGCCTCCCGGCCGGGCTCCACCTCGACCCCGAGCAGCCGCAAGCCTTCCGCGAGGCCCCTGCTTACCAAGTCATAGGAGGCGGCGACCGGGGGGGGAACCCCGTCCGCGGTTCCCGCCACCACGCTGTAGGTGAGGTCGCCCTGGTGAAGCACGGCCCGGCCCCCGGTGGACCTGCGCACCACGGTGAGGCCCAGGCGGCGGCACGCCCCCAGGTCGAAGGCGTTGAGGCGCTGGAACCGCCCCAGAGACACGGCGGGGGGCGACCACTGGTAGAAGCGCACGGTAGGAGGGGCTTCCCCCTCGGCGTGGAGCCGCAGCAGCGCCTCGTCCACGGCCATGTTGACGGAGGGGTCGAGGCTCTCTAGGGGGAGGAGGCGCCAGGCGTTCACGCGAGTGCCTCGAAGAAGAGGGGGGCCTTGTAGGAACTCCTGACCAGGGCCGCGGCAGCGACGCTTCGAAACCCCATCGCCTCCGCCTTGGCCCGCCAGGTGTCGAACTCCTCGGGTTCGACGTACCGCTCGACCGGCGCGTGGAGAGGCGATGGCGACAGGTACTGCCCCAGGGTCAGGAGGTCGCAGCGGGCGCCGGCGAGGTTCGCCAGGGTGGCCTCCACCTCCTCGGCGGTCTCCCCCAAGCCCAGCATGAGGCCGGACTTGGTGGGAAGGCGGCCGTCGAGTTCTTTGCTCCGGCGAAGGAGCCCCAGGGACCGCTCGTAGCCGGCGCCCCGGCGCACCCGCGGGTAGAGCCTCGGCACGGTCTCTATGTTGTGGGCGAGGACGTCGGGACGAGCGGTCACCACGGCCGCCAGGGCTTCGTCGGAGCCGGCGAAGTCCGGGACGAGCAGCTCGACCGTGACCCCGGGGCAGTCCCTGCGAAGGGCTGCCACCACCCGGGCGAAGTGGTCCGCGCCGCCATCGGGCAGGTCGTCCCGGGTCACCGAGGTCACCACCACGTGATCGAGCCCCAGCTCCTCCACGGCCCGGGCGAGGCGCTCAGGCTCATCTTCCCGCGGCGGCTCGGGCTTCCCGTGTGCCACGGCGCAGAAGGCGCATCCCCGGGTGCAGACTTCCCCGAGGATAAGGAACGTGGCGGTGCGCACTGAGAAGCACTCCCCCCGGTTGGGGCACCGGGCGCTCTCGCACACGGTCGAGAGGCCGTGCGCACTCACCACCCGTTGGGTCGCCGCCATCCGCTCCCGCCCCTCCCCTCGACGGGCTCGGCGGATTTCCTCAAGGAGCCACAAGGGCGCTGCCGAGGTCACAGCCGCTTCTCCCCCCTCATCGAACCGTGACGGTCGGGTGCACCGAGACCTCACTCTTCAGGGACTGGCAGATGGTGGAGTACTTCAGAGCCAGATTCAGGGCACGCCGCACTATGGCCTCGGCCTTGCCGGAGACCACGAGCTTCGGATAGAGGGCCACGGTCTTGAACCAGGAGGTCTTGTCGAGGTACTCCTCGACCTCGGCCACCGCCTCGCACTCGAAGGCGACGAGTTCGATCTGGAAGCGTTGCATCGCCCAGAGGACCATCATGTGGTAGCAGGTGTTCGCCGCCGCGACGAAGGCGTCCTCGGGCGTAAGGACGTCGGGGAGGCCGTAGAGATCGGGCGGGGCGGAGAAGTCGAGTGCCACGCCGTTCTGGCACTCGGTGACCCCCTTGTGCTCCCCCTTCCACTCGACCCGGTTGCGGTAGGTCGCCATCGCTGCGCTCCTCTCAGGCGTTCAGGACCTCGTCCACCGTCTTCGCGATCTCGTCGGCCACCGCGTGAACCGCCGCCCTATCCTCCTCTTCCAGGTTGCGGCGGCGCGTCGGAACGGCGAGGCCTCGCTCTGCCAAGATTTCGGACACGACCAGGGCCCTCGCCGGCTTGCCCGAGAGCTTCCCCGTTCCGCGCTGGGCGCAGCGCTTCTCGCAGCCGTCCACGGTGATGGTGGGGAAGGTCGCGGCGAAGCGCCGTTCCTCCTCGCCCCCGGCGATGAAGAGCGGCAGGCAGATGGTGACCGTCTCGTGGGGCCGGAGCCCGTCGAGGACCTCCCGGCACGCCAGGCGGGACACCGTGCCCTCGGGAAGCTCTTCGCCGCTGCACGACACGACGCCGACCTTCATCACGGCGATATTCAGCATGGGACGCTCTCCTGCGCCAAGCACTCGTCGACGAGCGCCCCAATGTCCTCGGCCGCAAGCGCTGCGAGCTTTCGCCCTGTTTCGTCGAGTTCCGCGATCCCATCGGGTTTGAGGTCCTTGCGGGCCTTGTAGAAGTCGATGGCTTGGAGCTGCCGGGCCGCCTGCGCCCCCTGGGCCTCCAGGCTCTTCTTCGCGCACCCCTTCTGGCAGCCGTCGATGGTGATGACGGGATTTCTCTTCACCAGGGCCAGCGCTTCGGCATCCTCAACGACCAGGAGGGGAAGACAGGTGAGCGAGGTCACGCCGGGGCGCACCCGCTCCACTACCTCGTAGGCGGTCTCCCGGGCGAGCGCCCCGAAGACTTTGCCGATGCCGCTGCACGGCAGCACGACCACGGTCTTTCCGCCGGTGCTCATCATTCCTTCACCTCCTCGATGATCTTCTCGATCATGAGTTTCAGGTAGGCGTCCGCCGCGAGCAAGCCCTCCCCTCGTTCCTCCTCAGCGAGGCGAACCTTGTAGACCCAGCCGGCGCCGTAGGGGTCGTCGTTCAGAAGAAAAGGACTTTCCTCCAGCTCCGAGTTGACCTCTACGATCGTGCCGGCCACAGGACACAAGATTCCGTAGGTCGCCTTGATCGTCTCGACCCTTCCCGCCTCCTGCCCGACGGTGACCGTCAGGCCGGCCTCCGCCGTCTCCAGGAAGGCCACGTCCCCCCGGGCCTTCTGGAGGAAGTCGGCGATGCCGACAACCGCAACCTCGCCCTGGATGTCCGCCCAGAAGTGGTCACGGCTGTACCGGTAGCCTTCCTTCACGCGGAAGAGGAACTTGTCGTGGGTAAAGTCCAGAAATCCTTCCATGACCGACTCCTCCGGAACGGGTTGAGAGCGAGGAAGACTCCCCGGCGGTCACGCGCCGAGCAGCGTGCCCACCGCCTTGACGATCTTCGCAACCTGGATGCTCCCGGCGAACCGAGCCTCTCCGTCGATAGCAACCAGCGGTGGGGGGAAGGTGCGGCGCATCAGCGTGTACCCCGGCCCCCCGGGGGCTCCCACAGCCGCAGCCGGTCGGTCCGGGAGCGTCGAGGATCTTCACCTCCACTGGGTGCGTCTTGGCCATCGGACTTCCTCCTCGGGCTTGCTGCCCTCAGGTCCCGGGACGGGGCCGCGCGGGAATGAGCAGCACGGGCGTCGATGCCCCACGAGCGACGCCGTGGGCCACACTCCCCGTGACGAACTCCGTCACCCGGTCTCTTCCCTGGTGGCCCAGGATTGTGAGGCTCGGCTGGAGGTCGCGGAGGAGTCCCAGGAGAACGGGCACGGGGTGCCCGCAGGGAACGTGCAGATCCACCGCGCTCGCGCCCTTCTTCCGCAACCTCCGTTCAAGGGCCCGAAGCCGCTCCCGGTCGACGCGGGTGAACTCCGCGAGCCGGTCCTCCAGGTGGGGGAAGATCCGGCGCTGCTCCTGGACGTGCACGAGGGTCACGCGGCTCTTCTTCGCGGCGGCGATCCGCTCGACAAGGCCTTCGGCCTCCTGGGCGCCCTCGGAGAAGTCGGTCGCGAAGAGGATGTGGCGGAAGAGGTTTTCGAACGGCGCCGAGGCAGGCCGTTCTCGCCCGCAGTTGAGTACGAGCAGCGGGAACCGTGCGTCATGGAGGAGCGCGTCGGCCACGGGGTGGAGGACAAGCTCCTCGATCACGCCGTGGGAGAGGGAGCAGACGGCCACCGCGTCAGCGCGCCGCTCGGCTGCAACCCGGTTGATCTCCCGGGCCGGCGAGCCCACGGCCGTATGAGCCGTCACACTGAGCCCCAATCCACGGAGGGCCTCGGCCTGTCGTTCCAGGTACGGCTGGTCGATCTGCCGAAAGTAGCTCCGAACGCCGTGGGGCGGGAAGAGGTGCACCAAGTGCACCTCTTCAACTCCAGCCGCCGGGGCACCCTGAAAGCACGAGGAGAAGTCCTCGAACATGCCTGCGAGATCCGCTGGAACGATGAGCTTTCGGAACATGGCAGCCTCCTCGGGAGCGGCGCCTTCTCTAGGCCAGGAACTCCGACGGGATCTCGTAGCCAGCGCCCTCCAAGAGTTCCAGGAGCGCGACGCGCTTCTCCCTGAACTTCGAAGTGAAGAGCGGCTTACAGGTCAGGACCGACGCCTCGCCGGAAAGGAGCTTTGCCGCGAAGGCCAGACAGGAAGGCTCGCCGCACTCCTTGCAGTTCGTGGCGGGCAGCCCTTTGTAAAGCATCAGGGCGTTGAGCTGTACCCCGCGCTCGTAGGAGGGCGTGATCTCCGCCCGGCATTCCCACACGTCGTTCACGCGGTCCAGCATAGCCTGAAGCTCCTCGTGCGCATGGGGTAGGTCCCGGAGCTTCGTGGCCGTGATGCCGTTCTCATGGAAGGTGAAACACATCCCTTCCTTCTTGTACGTCAGGGTCTTGCCGCCCGGGTTGAAGACGACCTTCTTCATGGTCGCGTTCAGGTAGGGCAGCGCCTCGGCGATGTCGGCGTCGAGTTTCGCGATGACGCGGAGCTTCGAGGTGTCGGCGATGCAGGGAAGAACCGTCGTGATCTCGTACTTCGAAACCAAGGACATGGGAACCTCCTAGCCCGCGGAGGGGCGCCGTGCCGCGTAGCCCACGGAGGGACGGGAGCGGCCTATGAGTCCAGGATGCGGGACAGGGCGCCGAGGGTCACCTCGACCTCCTCCGCCGTGTTGTCACGTCCGAGGCTAAACCGTAGCGAGGAACGGGCCTCCCTCGGAGGCGCGCCCATGGCCAGAAGCACGTGAGAGGGAATCGTCTGGCCGGTGGTACACGCCGAGCCGGTCCCCGCCTCGACGCCTTCCCGGTCGAGCGCCAGCACCAGGGCCTCGGCCTCCCGACCGGGGATCGAGACGTTGAGGGTATTGGGGAGGCCGGCCTCCAGGTCGCCGTGATGACGGACCCCTGGAACCGCCTCGCGAATTCCTGCCCAGAGACGGTCCCGCAGGGTCCGGACTACTCGGGTCGTGGCTTCGGCGAGCCTCGCAGCGGCCAGTTCAGCCGCCACGCCGAGCCCGTGGGCCCCTGGCACGTTCTCCGTGCCCGGCCGGAGACCCCGCTCCTGGGTGCCCCCGTGGAGGAGGGGCACCAGGGGCGTGCCGCTGCGCACCCAAAGCGCACCAATGCCGCGAGGCCCATGAAACTTGTGGCCGGAGAGCGTGAGGAGGTCGACGCCGAGCGCCTCCACGTCCACAGGGAGCTTGCCGCAGGCCTGCACCCCGTCGGTGTGGAGGAGCACGCCGGCTTCCCGGCAGACGGCCGAGATCCCCCAGAGGGGGTTCACGGTCCCCACCTCGTTGTTGGCGAGGATCACGGAGACGAGGACGGTTCTCGGCGTCAAAGAGCGGCGGACATCCTCGGGGTCTACGCGCCCCAGCCGGTCCACGGGGAGGTAGGTGACGTGGAAACCCTGGGCCTCCAGGGCCGTGCAGGTCCGGAGGACGGCCTTGTGCTCCGCCATGGTCGTGACCAGGTGGTCGCCCTTCTTCACGAGGGCTCGGCAGACGCCGCCAAGGGCCAGGTTGTCGCCCTCGGTGCCACCCGAGGTGAAGACCACCTCGAAGGGGTCTCTCGCCCCGACGAGCTTCGCGACCCGGCTCCGGGCCGCGTCCAGGAGTTCCTTGGCGCGCCGGCCAGAGCCGTAGAGGGTCGATGGATTCCCCGGCACCTCGGCCATGGCCCACGAGACGGCCTGGACGACGCTCGGGTCAGGAGGGGTCGTCGCGTTGTGGTCCAGGTAGATGGGCACGGCTCCCTCAGTCACCTTCCTGCTTGAGCCCGACTTCCTCCAGATTGTCCATCACAAAGCTGCGAATCCGCCCCGCACCCACCAGCATGGCCATGGCCAGAACCTGCCGAATCTCCTCCACCGTCGCGCCTTCCTTCTTCGCACCTGCGAAGTGGCGTCGTGTTCAGTGAGAGCACTGGGCCGCGGCCGATGCTGCCAAGGCGCACAGTTCTTGCGTCTTGCCATCAAGGACGTCCGAGTACTCGAACTGCAAGAAGGTATGTTTCGCCACCGGACCACCTCCTTCCCTTGCGTGTTCATGCGGACGGCTGACACCCTACATTGGCTTCAAGAACTCAGGCCCGTGACGAGCGCCGCTCATCTCGAAGTAGGGCCTTCACGACGTGGCCTGGGCGTACCGGACCTTCTCGGCCAGGGCCTTGAGCAGACGAAACGCCTCCTCGGCGTTGCGGTCGGCCAGGCACCGCTCCAGGGCGATCATCTCGGTGGTGTCGAGGCGGATCGAGATATCCTTCTTCACGGGATCTTCCTCCTCCCCCCGAGGCACGATCGCTTCACATTCATGGCCTCCGCCGAGTGACCCGGGTGAGCCTTCGCCCACCCGGGCCTCCTGCCGGTCAGCAGCAGGCGGGCGAGCCTTCCCTTGTGACCGCCGAGCAGCAGGACCGAGCCTCGGTGCACTTCCCGTCGCCCCGAGCGGTCTCATCCGCCTTCTCGGCCGCGACCTTCTTGATCTGCCGGGCGATCCCGAGCGCAACTTCACCGTCGCGCTCCGAGGCTCCAGCCGTCATGGCGGCCGACAGGAACCCAGGCACCCCGACGCCACAGTTCGCGGCGAGGGCGCAGGCGGCCGAGGCGAGGGCCTCCAGTTGGGAAGGCGGAAGGGAGGCATCGCAAGACGGGAACTCTGCTGGTGTCCCCAACTCCTCCCAGGCGACAGCCGACATCCGCTGCGTGGCTCTCTCCCGGACGGACAGGGCGGTCTCCACCATCTGCCGAAGCTCGTTGGGTTGGCCTCCGGCTTCCTTTGCGGCTTTCACATGGTGCTGAGTGCAGGGCTCGCAACCTGCGGCCACGGAGACTGCAATGGCGATCAGTTCCTTTTCCTTCGTGTTCATCGAGTCCTCCTTCGTCGAGTGTGGGGCCTATGCACCCAAGGACGAGGGGACCTACGGAAACGATACGGTCGAAATTCTCACCTTGCCGCCGAAGGGCCTGTCTTGGGGTCGCACACCAAGACCCCGCGTTCGTCCGTCGAGAACTGGCAGGCTCCCTTGAGGAGCGCGCGGAGATTCTCCCTCGCCCGATGAAGACGGATCTTCGCGGCTCCCTCGGAGATTCCAAGGAGTTGGGCAATCTCCTTCGCACTCCTTCCCTCGGCGTCGGAGAGCCACAGGACCTGCCGGTGACCGGGATTCAAGCGGTCCAGGTACTTCTGGGTGCAGGCGCTCATCTCCTCCTGCTCGGCCATCTGCAGAACGGTCGGAGCGGGGTCGGGGAGTTGAAGCGCCTCCGGCTCGCCTTCGTCAGCGCGAAAACGCAGGGGATCCCTCCGGCGCAGCCGGTCGATCGAGACCCGGTCGGCGATGCGCAGAAGCCAGGCGAGCGCTGCCTGCGGGTCTTCGAGACTGCCAATGTGCTTGTGGGCGCGAAGGAGCGTCTCCTGGGTCAAGTCTTCCGCTTCCGAGGCGTCCGTCGCCCACCGGAGCACTCGCCCATACACTGCCGCGCGGTGCCTTTCAGCGAGTTCCTCGATCAAGGGGCAACTTCGCTCATTTGAGCAGCCGCGCGATCTCGTCGGAGGAAGGCACCTTGCCCGAGAAGGCGACCTTGCCGTCAATCACGAGGGCCGGGGTCGACAACACCCCGTGCTTCATGATCTGCGCCAGGTCGTCCACCTTGGCGACCTCCGCCGCCACGCCGGCCTTCTGCACGGCCTCCTTGGTGGCTTCGTAGAGCTTGCCGCACTTGGCGCAGCCGGGGCCCAGAACTTCGAGCTTCATGGGGGAGTCTCCTCTGTCAGATGCTGTTGTAGACAATGTAGACGCCCACCAGGGCGATCAGAACGCCAGCCAGGCGCTTAAAGACGAGGTTCGCACGGCCGAGGCCCTTCGACGCGATGAGGTTCTTGGCCACGCCCATGGACGTGCCGGCCACGACGATCAGCACGCAGTGGCCCACCGCGTAGGTCCAGAGCAGCGCGAGACCGTAAGGCAAGTTTCCCTTGGACGCGATGTAGGTGAGTACGAGCACCAGGATGGGAGCGGCGCAGGGGGCCGAGACGAGGCCAAAGAGCATCCCGAGGGTGAAGGCCCCGATGGCACCGGCGTGCTTGGGCCGGTGGCGGGTGAGGCCCTCGGGCATGGAGAAGGTCCACAGGTCCCAGAGGTGCGCGGCCATGGCAAGACAAACCGCAGCGATGATCCAGGGCCAGAAGCTCCCCACGTCGCCGAAGAGCCGCCCCAGGGAGATGGCGATGACCCCCATGATCGTGAAGCTCACGGCGAGCCCGAAGACGAAGACGAGGGAGAAGCCGAAGGACTTCTTCCACCCCGAGATGCCTTCGTAGCCGCCCACGAACCCGATCACGAGCGGGATCATGGCGAGCACGCAGGGGTTCGAAGCGGTGAATGCCCCTCCGATGAATACCGCAACGAAGGCGAGCCAGGGGTTCGTGGTGATGAGGGTCTGGGCGTTGTCGAGCAGTCCCTGGAAGGGCATGTGCATTCTCCGGTCCCCAAGAGGTTGGGCAGCGTTACAGGAGCTTCAGTTCCTTCAACTTGCCCGTCAGGACGTCGTAGGACATGAGCCCGACGTTGCGGAAGACCTCCTTCCCTCGGGTGTCGAAGATCACGATGGTCGGGATGAGGAGCACCTTGTACGCGTCGGCCAGTTCCTCCTCCTTGCCGATGTGGACGAACCGCGTGAGCAACCGGTCACCGAGGGTGGTCTTGAGCCGGTCCATGACCTTGCCCTGCTCGATGCACTGGCCGCACCGGGTCATGCCGAAGTCCACCACGAACGGCTTCTTCGCCTGACGGGCCTGGTCGCCCAGCGGGTCGGCCGCATGACTCCACCCGGCGCAGAGGAGGGCGAGTCCTATGACTGCCGCTCCGAGGATTCGGCTCTTACCTCCCAGCATCCCAGCCTCCTGGCATCATCCCCCGGATGGGGTGTGCCCCGCGGGCCCATGGACGGTCACAGGAGGTGACCGCGTCGGGCAGCCCAAGACGGGTGAGACCGACGAGGGCAGGGCAGGACCCAGCAGCCCTACACGTGTCCCTTGCTCACGTCCATGCCCTTGCTCAGGCTCTGCTCAATGGGCCGAACGACCTTCTCCTTCAGAAACTGCAAGGCCGCCTTCCCGTCCTTGTCCATCAAGATCACTCGGACCTCCCCCCAGTCGGCGTCGCTCAGGCTCACCACGTGCGGCATCGTTCATTTCCTTTCTGGCGCTCCCAGTGCGTCGAGTTGGAGGGCTTGTTCCAGGTTCGCCGGAAGCCCCTCGTGGACGGCACGGATGATCCCCTCGGCGTCCACTGCCACCAGATGAGGGATCTGCTTCACCCCGTATGCGTCGGCGGTCGTTCCGTCGAGATCGCGCACCACGGGATAGCCGGCGCGCAGCCCCTTCATCACCGACTGGATGACCTTCTCCGCCCAAGGCGGGTCCACGTTCACCACTGCCACCCGCGGCCCTCCTGGTTTCTGTTCGCGGCGCAGCGCCTCAAGCCTCCGGAGCACCTCCTGGCAACTCGCGCAGTAGACGCTCCCGAAGTCGAGTACGATCGCTCCTCCCTCCCGGAGGTCCGAGAGGCTCCGTTCTCTGCCCTCCAGGTCCTTCAGGCGAAACTCCGGCGCCTGGTCCCCTACGGCGACCGCGCCTGCAAGAAGCGGCAGCAGCACGGCGAGGAGACCCAGGGCCCGGCGCATCGAGCTATCGCAGCCCCATCTGCTGGAGCACCTTGTCCACCTCTTTCAGGGCGAAGAAGCCCTCGTGGCGGAAGACCTCCTTGCCCGCCGGGTCTAAGAAGATCTGTGTGGGAATCAGACGGATGCTCCACTCCCGACCAATCGAAGGGTTTCTTCGCACGTCGTGAAACGTGACCTCGACCTGGTTGCCGTACTTGTCCCGCACGGCTTGCATGACCGGCTTCATGGCCTCGCAGGGCTTGCAGCCCACGCTGCCCAGTTCGAGAAAGGTGACCTTCTCGCCCGGCTTCAGGGCCTTGCTCTTGGGCACGGTTGCGGTGGCACCGGCGGGCTGCGCTGCCAGCGACGGGCCGGAAGGAGTTGCGAGGACCAGCGCGCCCGCGAGCAGGGCGATCCCTGTGAATCCGATGCGCATTCTCACCGTTTCTTCCCCTTGGCTTCGAGGTGTCTAGCCCACGCCTGCAGGATGTCGGCCTCCGTGAAGAACCCGTCGAACCGCGCAATCTGGGTGCCTGTCGGGTCCCGCAGGATGGCGGCCGGAAGAATCAGCGCCTTGTAGGTCTTTGCGGCGTCAGGCTTCTTGCTCACATCGATCACTTCGAGGCTGAACTTCGTGGAGGCGTCCCCCAGGAACTTGTCGATCTCGTGCCGCGCCACCTTGCAGCGGTCGAGGGTGCACGGGCAGTCATCCGTGGTCGTGACGAGGAGAACCGAGGGAGTCGCGGCCCCGGCCCTGCCGGCCGGCGCCGAAGAGGCGGTTGTTACAGTCGCGAGACACAGGCCCACCGCCACCCAGGCAACCCACGCACTTCGGTCTGCAAGCCGTTCCCCCATTGTCGACTCCTCTACTGTATGACCAATTGGTTATAGTCAAAGACAAAAAAGGGGCCCCTACCCCACGGACTTCAGCCGCGCTCGGGATTCCCGGCGGATCATCTCGTCTACCAGATCCAGGATCTCGAACACGCGGGTATCCTTGATCCAATAGAAGGTCATGGTGCCTTCCTGCCGGGACTCTAAGACCCCCGCTCTCTTCATGAGATTCAG
Source organism: Deltaproteobacteria bacterium (assembly GCA_016218905.1). The sequence continues at coordinate 6,323 of JACRCS010000772.1, read as the reverse complement.
GTGTTTGGAAACGTTGGGTTGGTTGCCGCCGATGGCCGGGAAGATGCGGCACACACACTCTTCGCCCGGGCGGAGGAACTCCAGGATGGCGAGCCGCGTCGGCTGCGCCATGGCCTTGAGGATCTCGGCCCTCCAGGAGAGGGCCTTGGGGACTTTCACGGAGTCCATTGTCGTCTTCATGCCGAAATAGTAATGGAAAGGATCCGACGGCGTCAATGGGAACTTTCGGGCCTTATACGGCATGCCGTGACACCTTTCTCAGGTTCACTCGGACGAGGGATCGCCCCCAGCCGCGCAACAGGCCGCCGGTGCCGCAGGCGCCAGTCCCTCCGCCGAGAGGCAACTGCCGAGGTACAACTCGGCCAGAGCGAGGATCGACCGCGACGGTGCTTCCGTGGCCATTCGGCCGGTGGCCACGGCCCTGGCGATGTCCGCTTTCGAAACAACAGCAGCGCAGTGACCAATACACGCCGGATCTTCGTGGCAGAATCCTCCCGAGATCTTGCAGCCAGTTCCCGAAACGCCCCTTCTACCGGACTCCCATCCGTTGCAGGACCGCAACGACGCCGCCTTCGGGGAAGTACCCCTCGTGCCGGAACACTTCTCGCCCCCGTGCGTCGAGGAAGACCTGGGTCGGGATGAGGCTCACGCGATAGCGGCCGGCGAGAGCGGGGTCCTTCCTCACGTTGTGGAACGTCACCTCGACCTGGCCCCCGAACTTCCGGCGAACGGCGTCCATCACGGGGACCATGGCCTCGCAGGGCTTGCACCCGACGCTCCCGAGCTCGAGGAACGTCACTCGTTCCCCGGCCGCGAGGGGCGGTGCCTGCGGTGGCAGAGCAGCTAAGTCCGGCTGGAATCCGCCGGCTACGATCCGACCGACCGACCAGTTCCAGAGGGAAACGAGCCCCGTCACTGCGAGGAACGCGGCTGCGATGAAGAGAAAGACCCTCCTCGACGCCATGGGCGACGCTCCACTCCGCGACTTGGCCTCCGAGAACGCCGGGGCCGTGAGCCTCAGCGCCCGGTCCTGCCCCTGGCGCCCCATCGGTCCACATCGCCTCTCAGGGATATGTTCCCGCGCGGACCGCCGTGGGCACCTTACTCGCGCCAGCCCGATTCGGCGCTCATGTATAGACCTCGATGCGCTGGTTGACAAGCACTGATTCTGCTGTCACGATGCGAGCCGAATATCGTCGCGTCACTATCTACTGGGGAGAGAAGGCCTTGGACGACCTCCTGAAACCGTTGAGAGCCCTGGGAGACGAGTCTCGGGTGAAGATGCTCTGGGTCCTCGAAGACCGGGAGCTGTGCTCCTGCGAGATCAAGGAACTCGTGGGGCTCGCCCAGTCCACCGTGTCGCGGCACCTCCAGCTTCTGGAGGACGCCGGATTCGTGGTGTCCGAAAGAGATGGGCTCTGGAAGCACTACCGCTTCAACCCCAGCCCCCCGCCGCTGGTCCAGGGGCTTCTGTGCGTCACGCGCCTGGCGGCAGCGACGAACCCCGAGGCTCAAGAGGCACGGGAGAGAGCAGCCACGATTAGCCGGCGGGTTCTCTGCGGCGGCCGCTCGGCGGCCTGAGGGACTCATGTCGAAGAAGACCGTCGTCTTCCTCTGCACCGGGAACTCCTGCCGCAGCCAGATGGCCGAAGGCTGGCTGCGGCAGCTTGGGGGCAGCGGCTTCGAAGCTCTGTCGGCCGGTACTCGTCCCCAGGGTCTGAACCCAACGGCCGTGCGCGTCATGGCCGAGGCGGGGGTGGACATCTCGGGCCAGCAATCGAAGTCCGTCGACGAGTTCCTGGGACGCGACCTCGACCTTCTCGTCACGGTCTGCGGCGGCGCCAGGGAGTCCTGCCCGATGTTCCTGGGGAGGGTCGCACGCCGGATGCATTGGCCCGTCGACGACCCGGCCGAAGCCCAGGGAACCGAAGAGGAAGTCCTCGTCGCGTTCCGACGGGTACGCGACGAGATTCGGGGGAGGGTCGAAGCGCTCCTTCGAGAGGGAACTATCTGACGCGAGCCCGTTTCGCAACTTCTATTGGTGACGCAGGAGGACTCCCATGTCGGAAGGCCTGACCAAGAAGCTCTCGTTCCTCGACCGGTACCTGACCCTCTGGATCTTCCTGGCGATGTTCGTCGGCGTGGGTGGGGGGTACGTCTTCCCAAAGGTCAACGAGGTCATCAACCTATTCCAGGTGGGGACGACGAACATCCCCATTGCCATCGGGCTCATCCTGATGATGTACCCGCCGTTGGCGAAGGTGCGTTACGAGGAGCTTCCGCGGGTGTTCCGGAACGTGCGGGTGCTCGGCCTGTCTCTGGTGCAGAACTGGGTCGTGGGGCCAATCCTCATGTTCATCCTCGCCGTGACCCTGCTGCGGGGTTATCCCGAGTACATGGTGGGCCTGATCATGATCGGCCTCGCCCGCTGCATCGCCATGGTCATCGTCTGGAACGACCTCGCCAAGGGTGACACGGAGTACTGCGCCGGCCTCGTGGCGTTCAACTCGATCTTCCAGGTCCTCTTCTTCTCCGTGTATGCGTACTTCTTCATCACCTGGCTGCCGCCCCGGCTGGGCCTCCAGGGGGCTGCGGTGGACATCACGATCGGGCAGATCGCCGAGAGCGTGTTCATCTACCTCGGCATCCCCTTCCTCGCCGGGATGATCTCCCGCTTCGTGGGCCTGAAGACCCTGGGCCGTGACTGGTACGAGAAGAAGTTCATCCCGAAGATCAGCCCCATCACCCTGATCGCGCTCCTCTTTACGATCCTGGTGATGTTCAGCCTGAAGGGCGAGAAGATCGTCCAACTCCCCCTCGACGTGGTCCGGATCGCCGTCCCCCTGACGATCTACTTCTTCGTGATGTTCTTCGTCTCCTTCTGGATGAGCAGGAAGGTCGGCGCCACCTACGGCCAGACCGTGACCCTCTCCTTCACCGCCGCCTCCAACAACTTCGAGCTCGCCATCGCCGTGGCGGTTGCGGTGTTCGGCATCCACTCGGGCGCCGCCTTCGCCGCCGTGATTGGGCCCCTCGTGGAGGTGCCCGTGCTCATCAGCCTCGTCAACGTGGCCCTGCGGTTCAAGACGAAGTACTTCTCCACGGAAGGGCTCACTTCGAGCGCGAGAGCGTAAGGGAGGTTCCCATGTTCCCGCACATTGTGATCGCGACGGATCTCTCCGGCTACTCGGAGCAAATGGTGGACTGCGCCGGCCAGCTCCAGGGCTTGAGCTGTCGGAAGGTCACCCTGGTGCACGTGGAGGAAGCTCGTTTCAGCGTGGGGCTGGCCGAGGCTCTTGCCGAGGCCCACAAGCCCGAGTTGGAGGCCCAGGGAGAGAAGCTCCGTTCGCTGGGCTTCGAGGTCTCGACGCAGATCCGGGAGGGAATCGCCTGGTATGAAATCGTCGAAGCCGCTCGCAGCTCCCGCGCGGACCTCGTCGTGGTCGGCTCCCACGGGTACGGGACGCTGGCCGAGTCCCTCTTGGGAGGAACGGCGGCTCGCGTGGTGGAGCACTCCCCGGCGCCCGTCCTGCTCCTTCGAATGGCCCTCCTCGAGTCCCAGGGCAGGCGTTGCTCGCTCCTGTGCTCCCGGGCCCTGGAACATGTGCTCTTCCCCACGGACTTCTCGCCGGCGTCTGAGAAGGCCGCCGAGGTCATGAAGAGGCTCGGCGATCGCGTTCGGCGGGCCTCCCTCCTCCACGTGAACGAGGAGACGGAGCACCTGCCGACCGACGCGTTGGCTGCCGCACAGGCGAAAGACCTGGGGCGGCTCGAAGAGCTGGCCAAGGAACTGCGCGCGGCGGGATGTCGAGACGTGGGGGTAGAGGCCGCCCGCGGCAACCCCAAGAAGGTCATCCTCGACCGCGCCAATGCCGACGTGGTGACCCTGGTCGTCATGGGAAGCCAGGGCTGGGGAGTCATCAAGGACTTCTTGATGGGCAGCGTCTCCCAGACCTTGGTCCGGCTGGCGCGGGTTCCGGTGCTCCTGGCCCGGGGCTGACCTTGACGGCAGCCGTCCGCGAAATCAAGGGAACCAGCGCCAACGGCGCTCCCGCGGGCCTTTCCTCGCCGATGGAAGTGCCCCGGAAGCTCTTCGTCGAGACGACGACCCGGTGCAACCTACGCTGCACGATGTGCGTGAAGCAGACGAAAGGCAACGGGATCGTCGAGGGGGATCTCTCGCTTGCTACCTTCGAAGCCTTGGCCCCGGCGTTCCCCAACCTGGAGGCGCTGGTGCTTTCCGGGATTGGGGAACTGCTTCTCCATCCGGGACTTGTGGGATTCATCCGCTTGGCTCGGCGGGCGATGCCCGACTCCGCGTGGATCGGCTTCCAATCCAACGGGCTTCTTCTAGACGACTCCAGGGCCCTCTCGCTGGTCCGCTCCGGGCTCGACCGCGTCTGCCTCTCCCTTGACGCCGTCTCGCCGGCTGCCTTCCGCCGTATCCGCGAGGGCGGCGAGGTGGGCGGCGTCGAGCGGGCCCTGTCGGCCCTGTCCCGGGCCGAAGGCGCTATCGGGCGACGGGTCGACAAGGGCATCGAGTTCGTCGCCATGCGCGACAACGTGACCGAGTTGCCCGAGGTGGTCCGGTGGGCTGCGGCGCGGGGAGCGACCTTTGCCCTGGTGACCCAGGTTCTCCCCTACGACGAGTCCCTGGTGGCCCAGGCCGCCTGCGATCCCAATACCGACGTGGCCGTCGGGTTCTTCGAGCCCTGGCGCGACCGGGCCCGGCGAGAGAACGTAGATATCGGGCGCTACTTCGAGGTGCTCTGGAAGTACACGAAGACCGCGGAAGACCAGCGGATCGTCGACTTCGTCGATGCCATGAAGGCAGACGCCTACGCCCGCGATCTTAATCCGCACCAAGAGCTCATCCAGCGACCGAGCCTGGGTGTGACACCCGCGCAGCGCTGGAACCCTGGCCACGTAGAATCGTCTCCACGAACCGCCCCGCGCGAGTCCCATACTCCGCGGCCTTCTTGCGGCAGTACATCGGGTGAGCGAAGAGGTGTGCCTTGGCGGCGTCGGGGTAGTCGTTCTCGTCGGTGAAGCGGGAGCCGCGGCGGATCGCCCGAGGGTGGGTCTTGATCAGGACGTCGTCGCAGTAGATCTCGACGATCTGGCGCTTGCCCTTCACCCAGACGGTGCGGCTGACGAACCCGGTGGGGACGGAGTAGTAGCTGCGCTCGAAGACCACGTGATGGTCGGGGTGGACCTTGGGTGGACCTTGAGCTCGGCCCAAGTGGGGCGCTCGAAGGCCGTGGCGGGAAGGGGCTTCAAGACGGCCCTCTCGCGGGCGTGATGATGCCGGACTTCAGGTTGTCGAGCAGTACGGTCTCGGGGACTCCCTGGTAGAACTCGAAGGCCCGCACATACATGGCAGTCGATCCAGGTCGCCGAGTCCTGGTGCTCGACGAAACGCACGAAACGGTGACGGCTGTGCGAGAGCGTCATCACGAAGGCCCAGAGAAGGCGCCGTTCGTCCCCGAGGCTCAACTTGGCTCGGCCGCGAAGTCCACCTGCGCCTACCCCCCTGGCGGCGTCTCCAGGCGGATCGTGACCCGGGGTGTGGGTGGCTCGATGTGGCGGTGCACGAAGCGCTTGACGCTGGTATGGCCCACGGCCACGCCACGTTCGCGCAGGAGCCGCCAGATCTGTTTGACGGTCATGTCCTGCTCGCCGAGCCAAAGACGCATCTGCTCGGCATATGGCTACAGGAGCTTCTCGGAGCTTCTGGGGTTCGTGCGCTCAGGACGCACGAGCGCCGCCTGTACGGCGGCTCTGGCCTGACTGCGCTGGGCTTCGTCGCCGCCCACGGTAAGCCCCGCCTCGATGCCCAGGCGAAGGTACTTGCGTAGACAGGCAGAACCGCCGAGATGGGGCGTGTGACGGACGAAAGGAGGGGCGCTTCGAGGAGACGTTTCGGAAGGCTAGTCGGAAGGGCTCGATATCATGCCTTGGGTCGCGAATCCGACGAATTGAGGGCGAGAGGACGGAACTCGACGCCGGGAAGTGGCAAGAGCGGTTTCGTTCTCACGCAGGCGCGTGGCGCGGATCGAATCCGGCCCGTTCCCCCCGGCCCGAAGACGGCGACGCCCCGGAGGGCTCGGGACCGTCCGGGGCGTCGGGTGTGCGTCTCGTCCCTGGTTCAGAGGTGGCAGGAGAGCCCCCCGACGAGTTTTTCCGCGGCGCTGTATGGATCAATCTTGCGGGCCTTCAGGTCCTCGAGCAGGGAGGCCAGGACTCCGTTGCCGCCCAGGGCTCCGAAGATCCGCTCGTAGGCCATCTCCTTGACGAGCTCCCGGAAGAAGTGGAGCTCCCGC
>JACRCS010000771.1 GCA_016218905.1 Deltaproteobacteria bacterium | reverse complement strand
TCGGAGAATAGCGGTATTTCAGTTACGTCCCCTACGTGTGCTCCGTCCCCTACGTGTGCTCAGATCTCACCACGGGTGTCTCTGAACCAGGCCAGGCGGCGTGCGAGAGCCGGCTTCAGGCGTTCTCCCCGTAACGCTTGAGCTTCCGCAGAAGGGTCGAGTGCGCGATGCCCAGCTGGACGGCCGCGTGGGTCCGGTTGCCGCCGGCCCGGTCGAGAACGGCCAGCACGTACTCCCGCTCCGCCTCCTCCAGGGTCCGGACCGGACCGGAGAGGGCCAGCCTGGGTGGGGCTGAACGGAGGTCTTCGGGCAGGTCCTGGACGTCGACCCGATCGCCTCGGCAGAGGGCTACCGCGTACTCCACGGCGTTCTGGAGCTCCCGCACGTTGCCGGCCCAGTCGTGCCGGAGGAGCTGCTCCGCGGCCGCCGGGGTGAAGCCCGTGACCGACCGTCCCATTCGAGCCGAGAGCTCACTCAGGAAGACCCGGGCCATGGGCAGGATGTCCTCCGTGCGCTTGCGCAACGGGGGCACCCGCAGCTCGATCACCCGCAGCCGGTAGTAGAGGTCCTGGCGGAAACGGCCCGCCTCGACCTCCTCGGCGAGATTTCGGTTCGTCGCCGCGACGACCCGCACGTCGATCCGGCGGGAACGGTTCTCCCCGACCCGCCGGATCTCCTTCTCCTGCAGGGCGCGAAGGAGCTTCACCTGCATCGCCGGCGGGACCTCGCCCACCTCGTCGAGGAAGAGGGTGCCGCCCTCGGCCGCCTCGAAGAGCCCGACGCGATCCTTCTCGGCCCCCGTGAACGCACCCTTCGCGTGCCCGAAGAGCTCGCTCTCGAGGAGCGTCTCCGTCACTGCCCCGCAGTTCACGGCGAGGAAGGGCCGGCTCGCCCGGCCCGACTCGTCGTGAATGAGCCGGGCGATCCTCTCCTTCCCGACGCCGCTCTCGCCCGTGACGATCACGGTCGAGTCCACCTTCGCGATCCGCCGGGCGAGGTCCAGGACCCGCTGCAGCGCCTCGCTGCGGGCGACCATGCCGGACGGATCGTCCGCGATGGCGGAGAGGCGGGCGATTTCGTTGCGGCGAGAGCGCAGCCGCCTCTCGGCCCTGCGGAGCGCAGCGGTGACCTCGCCCAGGGCGGCGTCGACGGACGCCTTCTCGTAGAACCGGAGCTCCGCCGCGACTTCGGGGCCCCAGTCTTCCTTGTAGCGGGCGACGACGTAGCACTCCGGGTCCCCCTTCCCCCGGCATCGACGCTCGACGCAATAGATCTCGCGGCCCCGGCAGAAGGAGAAGTACCCGCTCGCGAACCCGGCCAGCGTCCAGCACACCGGCTCTTCGGAGCGTCCGACCTGGAGCAGGTGCTGCTCCACCTCGTAGGAGTCCCGCCACGTGCACTCGTCAATGGGTGGGGCTCCGCCATCGCCGACGGGCTCGGATGCGTCGAGCACGACCATGCCGTGGAGCATGTGGAGGCGACCTCCCGCACGCTGCCACTCCAACTCGCTGTCCCAAGGGAACGCCGAGCGCATGCTCTCGGCGGTTCGCCAGCCGTGCGCGTACCCGAAACGCGTGAGCACGGCTCGGGCCGCGGTCGTCCCGAGGCTCTCGATGAGCTCCTTCCGGAGGAGCCCCAGCGCCACGGTGTCGAGGAGGACCACCCTCTGACCCCCGAGCCGCATCACGCCGCCGCCCGGCTCGAAGGTGAGCAGTTCCCTCAGGTCGATGTCCGCCACCCGCATCTCGTCCCTCCTATCGCAAAACGCTAGACCGAGTATAGCACAGTGCTAGGCAGCACTCCGGCGTGCGATCGCCATATGTCCTCTAAACTCCAGAGCTTTCCTGTCAGCTGAGGCTTGGCACGGCAGGTGCACTACTCCTTTCCCGAACGCGTGAAAACGAGGGAGAACGCGAGCGCACCGCTCGTGAGGTGAGAACCCGATGCAGCGCAGGAGCCCACGACCCCTCTGCCCGGAGATGACGAGGCTCTCCGAGGAGCACCGAAGCGGAATTCTCGCCGCTCACCGGCTCAGGCTCGGCCTGGCCGGCTCGGACGCCCGGGCAGAGGCGCTCACCGCCTTCCTGAGGACCTGGAAGGAGGTCCTTCTCCCCCACCTCCGGAGGGAAGAGGAGGTGCTCCTGCCGGAGCTCGCCCAGTGCGTCTCGGAGGGCGACGCGCTGATCGTGTTGACCCTCTCGGATCACACCGTGCTGCGAAGGCTCGTGCGCGAGCTCCGACGGTGCCCGCACGACGCGCGGCCCGTGGTCGCCCTCCGGATCGGGCAGAGACTGCGCGAACACGTCGCCTTCGAAGAGAGAACGTTGTTCCCCGCGGTCGAGCAGGCACTCGGGCGAAAGACCCTGAAGGCGCTTTCGCGCGAGCTCGCCGAGGAGGGCTGAAAGCTGGAACCCGTCGAGCCTGCGACGGGACCTTTGCGCCGGAAAGGAGGTGACGGACCGCCCCGAAGTCAGACACATCAAGACCCAACGCCACCCACGCCCGCACAGCGGGCCTTGATACCCATGACGGTGAAAGGACACAAGCAACATGAACGGCTCTTATCGTTTCGCCCTCGCCCTCGCCGCAACCCTCGCTCTTCCCGCGCTCTGCGGCGCGGCGACGTGGAACCTCGATCCTTCGCACTCGACCGCCGAGTTCAAGGTTCGCCACCTCATGGTGTCGAACGTCCGCGGCGAGTTCCGCAAAGTCGCCGGCACGGTCGCCATCGACGACCAGGAGGTGACCCGGTCCGTGATGGACGTGACCATCGAGGCCGCGAGCATCGACACGGCCGACGCCAAAAGGGACGAGCACCTGAAGAGCGCCGATTTCTTCGACGTGACGCGGTTTCCGACGATCACCTTCAAGTCGAAGCAGGTCCAGAAGGCCGGAAAGGGAAAGCTCAAGGTGAAGGGTGATCTCACCATGCACGGAGTCACCCGCGAGGCGGTCCTCGACGTCGAAGGTCCCACCGCTCCGGTAAAGGACCCCTGGGGAGCGACCCGGGTCGGCGCCTCGGCGACGGCGAAGGTGAACCGGAAGGACTACGGGCTCAGCTGGAACAAGACGCTCGAGGGCGGCGGAGTCCTCGTCGGGGAGGAGGTCTCCATCCACCTGGCGGTGGAGCTGGTCAAGGCTGCCAACCAGGGGCCCGTGGCAAAGAATTGACCCTCCCAGGGAGGGGCGAGCGCGGCCCTCCCGTCGCGAAAGGTACCGGAGAATGCCTTGGCAACACCCTCTGCGCCGGCCGGTCGAGGCCGGCGGGAGTGACACGACCACCCACTCGAACCGCATCATGCGGGAAACCGAAGCACAGGAGAAAGAAATGAAGATCAGGAAGAGCATCACCGTCGTCGCCCTGCTGACCGCCTTTCTCGGGGCGAGCGTCGCTTCCCTCGCGAAGGAGGTGCGGGCCCCCGCTGCCGACGAGGCTCGAACCGTCTACGAGGCGCAGTTCAACAGGACCGACCTGGAGCACCAGTTCTAGGGGTGTTGAGGCTCTGCCCGCCCCGGACAGGACGAACGTTCCGCTCGACCGGAAGCGAGTCAGAGCCTGCCAGGTATCCCGGGGGAGAGGCGCGACCGCGCCTCTCCCCGCCCCCGCGAGTTCGACCCTTGCTGCTGCTCGAAAGGAATCGGCCCGGGGCCGGAAGCCCCGGTCGACGAGAAGAGGTAGCCGTCCCGCTGGGTGCCACTGAGGGCCTTTGAAACGGTGAATAGGGAACAAGGAAGCTGGCTAGGACCAGTTCGCTCGCGCGCCCACTCGCTTCGCCTTCCGCCCAAACTGGATTCCTAGCTTTCGCATCCGTGCCCTGAGGGTGCTTCCGTTCACCCCAAGGACATCCGCGGCGCCGCCAGGCCCATGAACTTTCCCCTGAGTCGCCTTGAGCACAGACCTTATGTGGGCGGCGATGACGTCATCCAATCGCGTGGGCCCGTTCAGCGCCTTGGTAGCTTTCCGTGCCGGTGCCTGCTCGGCGCTACCACGCGCCTGAAGCGAGTCGAAGAGAAGAGGGCCCTCGCGGCTCGTGATCAATTCCCTCTCGATCAGGTTCTCCAACTCGCGAACATTCCCGGGCCACGCGTAGCTCACGAGCCGGTCCAGCGCTCCGGGGGCGATCGGCGGTGGAGCCCCAATCCCCAACTCGCGGCTCTTCCGTGCGACGAAGTGCCTGGCGAGGGCGGGGATATCCCCGATCCTGTGCCGTAGCGGAGGAATGACAATGGGGAAGACGTTCAGGCGGAACCAGAGGTCCTCCCGGAACTGTTTGGCCTCGACCATGCTCTCGAGATTTCGGTGGGTCGCAGCTATGACCCGGATGTCGACCGGAAGGGGCTTGTCGCCGCCCACCCGTTCGATCTCCCGGTTCTGCAGCACCCGCAAGAGCCGGACCTGAGCGGAGAGCGGAAGCTCTCCGACCTCGTCCAGGAAGATGGTCCCGCCGCTCGCCCGCTCGAAACGGCCCCTCTTCTCGGCAGTCGCGCCCGTGAAAGCGCCCCTCTCGTGCCCGAAGAGTTCGCTGTCGAGCAGGGTCTCCGGGATCGCGCCGCAGTTGACCTTGATGAAGGGTCCGTCCTTCCGTGGCGAGGCGTGATGGATCGCGTTCGCCACGACCTCCTTCCCGGCGCCGGTTTCCCCGAGCAGGAGGACCGTATTCTGGAGGGGAGCGACCTGTCCCACCATCGTCATGACGTCCCGGAGCCCCCCTTCCGAGCCGATCATCTCGCCCAAAACCTCTCCCCGCAGCTCCTTCGAGAGGAAGCGATTGTCGTCCAGGAGGAGATCTTTGTAGCGGGCCAGATCTTCATGGGCCAGAGCGTTCGCGAGCGCGATCGCGAACGGCTCGGCCACCGAGGCGAGAAGCTCGAGATGCTCGGACGTAAACTTCCCCTTACCGTGGACCCGGAGGACGAGGGTCCCGAGCAGCTCGCCCTGGATGCGCAACGGCAGGACCGCGTCCGAGTTGCCGGCGAGATCGACGATGGGCGCCAACGCCCGGATCTGGCTGCTCGCGTCCCGCGGGTCGACGACGAAGGGGCGGCGCTTTTCCCGGACCCAAGACCAGAGCCCCTCGGGCAGCGGCAGGATCTCGCGCGGGCGCAACTTGGGGTCCTCGGAAACTTGTGCCAACCGTCGCAGCGCGCCGAGATTCGCGTCGAGGATGTCGAGAAAGAGCTCGTCGATCGAGAACTCCGCTCGGAGGTACTCGAACGCCTTCCGCAGCGCGGCTTCGATATCCAGGCTGCTGCAGATCCGCAGGGTCATCTGGCGGAAGAACTCGCTTCGGTCTACCACCGCACGCTTCCCCTCCGGCCCGCCCGACTTGTCACAGGTGACAATTCGGGGGCACGATTGCAAATATGACAAACCAGTATCGTCACATACGGCAATATCGCCCCACATCCTACACGCAAAGCCCTGGAGCCGTCAGGAGAAATCATCTCCACATCACCTTGGCACGCCTCGTGCTATAGCAGGGGTCAACATCAACCCACTCACCCCACGAGGTGAAATCATGAAGCGCAGCGTTCTCCTGTCCCTCGCCTTCTCGCTCCTGATCAGCAGCCTGAGCGTCGCCGCTTCCGGCGGACTCCCACAGGACCATGTCGGCAGAACACCCACGATCAGCGGGACGGAAGAGTCCACGCCGGCTACCGTCTACGCGCGCCACTTCAACCAAAAAGACCTGGACCATCATTTCTGACCGGCGAGGCCGAGAGGGCCTCGCTCCGCTGCAAAGATGACCCTGTAGAAGTCCAGACCGCCCGAGCTGTCCGCCCGGGCGGCCTTTCTCCGCCGAACACGAAAGGGAACACCGATGCACCCCCAGCCGCCCCGCAACACGCACGCGAAGCTCCTGTCCGTCGTGTGCGGCAGCCTCATGCTTATCGCGGCAGGGTCGAGCCTTGCAACGGAAGCCCAGAGCTGTGCTGCCCGGTCACGAGCGTGCCAATCCCTTGTTTGCGCAGAGACAGCGCACGTTTTCGAGTTCCGAGGAGGTGCGGGTTTGTCGGGATGCAACCCCGCTGGGGTCGAGCCACTCCTCGGTCCGGATGAGGCCGGAGAGCCAGCTCCGCCCCGCAGGCCCGGGAAGTTCCGGCCTGCCCTCGCCCCTTGTATCGGGACGGGGAGCCGGATACCGGGGACGCAACCCAGATGGACCGAGGGCCCGCTCCCTTGAGGCAAGGACCGGAATCCTGGCAGAGCTCACCCGATGAGAAAGGAGCAACCGCCCCCCAAGCAGGCGCGATGAGGCACGCATGCGATGGGCGTGGTGACCCGATGTGCACCGGGCGACATGGAACTGAGGCCGACAATCCCGCCAAACTCGAGCACGATCCAGAACGGACGAAAGGAAAAGCCTTTGAAGACATTATCCGTCTCTTACCTCCCGCGCGGCCCGAGATCTCGGACGAAAAGACTCCTCGACCACTTCCTCCGCCAGGTGGGGACAGGCTCCGTCGAACATCTCGACCTCACCGAGGACGTGCCACCGCTCTTCCTCCTCCAAAACGTGGCGGCGTACTACCGCCGGAACTACGAGGGCGCGGTGCTGAGCGAGTCCCAAGCGAGCCTCCTGAAAGGGATGGACCGCCTCACCGCCCAGCTCGAGTCGGCGGACTTCGTCGTCCTCTGCTATCCGATGTTCAATCTCTCGCACCCCGCCGTGGTAAAGGCCTGGTTCGACGCCGTCCTCCAGAAGGGCCGCACCTGGCGCATGACGCCCCAGGGCTACGAGGGACTACTGAAAGGAAGGAGGGCCCTCGTGATCTCCACGAGTGCGAGCGCTTTTACCACCGAGGCAGGAAACCTCTCGCTCGATCACTCCGTCAGTCTGTCGACGCAGCTCCTCTCGATGATGGGGATGGAGGTCGATGTGGTGAACGCCCAAGGTCTTGCCAGGCCCGGACAGGAGGAACCCACTCTTCGGGCAGCCGAAGCGCAGCTCGAGCAAGTCGCTGCGCGCTGGTACGGGCGCACACAGCTCAAGGCGTGCGCCTGGAAGAATTAAGTGAGGCCGGCTGCCGGATCATTCCATCTCGACCGGTGCCCATGGGTTAGGGGAGCTTGGTTTTTGCATTTTATGCACTTCCTACTCGTGAGCCCTCTCCTCGCGCCTCCCGATCCTATCGAGCCAGTCGATCGCTCGACTCACGGAGCTGGGGTTCAAACTCGGAGGGACGCGCCAACTCGCTGTTGGACAGACCCGCTTCTTCCGCCCTCCGCAGAAACAACATATGCCGCGCCCGCGACAGCTGCCGCTCACGCGATCTCCCCGGCCTCCTATCGCGGGACGCTCCGGTGCGTCAGTGGAAGGAACCACAAAAAGCAACCTGATTAGCGCTAATCTTCCGCCGGGGGCGGGAGTGTGACAGATCCTGTCACACTCAGCGCGTAGAATCCGAGGCAACGCTCGCAGAGGAGGGTTGCCGTGAAGATGAATCCATTTCAGTTCCAGCCGGGCATGAGC
>JACRCS010000770.1 GCA_016218905.1 Deltaproteobacteria bacterium | reverse complement strand
GCGCATGGTAGTTACCGGACGTGTAGTGGAAATCTGCCGGGTGGCAGCCGCTGACGATGACGCCGTCTGCCCCCCGCTCGAACGCTTTGACGATGAAGAGAGGGTCGATCCTCCACTTGCAGGGGAGCCGGACGATCCGGACGTTCGCGTCCATCTGGAGACGGCTCGTCCCGGCGAGGTCGGCCCCGGTGTAGGTGCACCAGTTGCAGACGAAGGCGGTGATCCGGGGCTCGAAGGGGCTGTTCTTGTCGAGCGTGGCGTGCATGACTCTCTCCGTCCTCAGAGCGCGAGGGCGTTCACTTCGGCGTAGATCTGCTCGTCCGTGAAGCCCATCAGCTCCACGCTCTTCGACGGGCGGGTGGCCTGGCAGGTGCCGCTCCCCTGGCAGACGCCGGGGTTGACGTCGGCGACGACCTTGACGAGGTTCCCCGTCCGGTCGCGGATCTCCTTGTGCTCCACGGCTCCGTAGGGGCAGACCCGCTCGCAGTGGAAGCAGCCGGCGCAGAGCGCCGCGTCGACGCGGGCGACGGTCGGCTCCCTCTCGAGCATCTCGTTCGAGAAGAGGCCGAGGATCTTGGCGGCGGTGGCGCTCGCCATGGCGACGGAGTCGGGGATGTCGCGCGGGGCCTGGCAGGCGCCCGCCACGAAGACCCCGGCGGTGTTCGTCTCCACGGGACGGAGCATGGGGTGCGCCTCGTTGATGAAGCCGTACCGGTCGTACGAGACCGAGAGCGTCTGCGCGAGTGTCTCGATCCCCTTCCGCGGCTTCATGGCCGTCGCGAGGACGACCATGTCGGCGTCGATCGCGACGGGGGTGCCGTTCAGCGTGTCGAACCCGAGGACCTTGATGACCTCGCCCTCGCGCCAGATCCGCGACACGCGCCCGCGGACGTAGACGGCCCCGTCCTCCTCCACCGCGCGCCGCGTGAACTCCTCGTACCCCTTCCCGGCGGCCCGCACGTCCATGTAGAAGACTGTCGCCTCGCCGTCGTGCACCTTGTGCCGGTAGAGCATCGTGTGCTTGGCGACGTACATGCAGCAGACCTTCGAGCAGTAGTCGATTCCCTTGGCCGGGTCGCGCGACCCGACGCACTGGAGGAAGACGATCCGCTTCGGTTCCCTGCCGTCCGAGGGTCGCTGGATCTTCCCGGCCGTCGGCCCGGAGGCCGAGGCGAGTCGCTCGAACTGGAGGCCGTCGATGACGTCGGGGATCGTCCCGTAGCCGTATTCGCCGTATCCCTTCACACCGGGTGAGGTCTGCTCCTTTCCGACGGAGTAGAGATCGAACCCGGTCGCCACGACGATCGCGCCGACCTTCTCGGTGACGAAGCGGTCTTCCTGTGCGAAGTCGACGGCTCCCCGGGAGCAGGCCTCCTTGCACTTGCCGCAGGCGTCCTTCTTCATCCCCCGCGCCTTCCCCTTGAAGTAGGCGCAGCGGTCGCGGTCGATGACGGGGATGTTCGGGACGGCCTGCGGGAACGGGACGTACATCGCCGTCCGCTTTCCGAGCCCGGCGTCGAACTCGTTCGGGACGTTCTTCACGACGCACGCCTTCTGGCAAGCGCCGCAGCCGTTGCACCTCGTCTCGTCGACGCTCCGGGCTTTCTGCCGGATGCGCACGCGGAAGTTCCCGATGTACCCATCGACGGCGTCGACCTCGCTGTAGGCCATCAGCTTGATCCGCGGGTGCTGGTAGACCTCGACCATCCGCGGGGTCAGGATGCACTGCGAGCAGTCGAGCGTCGGGAAGGTCTCCGAGAGCTGGCTCATGTGCCCGCCGATGGAGGGCTCCTTCTCGACGAGGATCACCTCGGCGCCGCCGTCGGCGATGTCGAGAGCGGCCTGGATTCCGGCGATGCCGCCGCCGATGACAAGCGCCCGCCGCTCGACCGGAATCCGGATCGTCTCGAGCGGGACGTTTCGCTTCACCTTCTCGACGATCAGGCGCCCGAGGTCGATCGCCTTTTCGGTCGCCGGCTCGCGGTCCTCGTGGATCCACGAGCAGTGCTCGCGGACGTTCGACATTTCGCAGAGGAAGGGGTTGAGGCCCGCCCCGGCCGCGGCGCGACGGAACGTCTTCTCGTGCATGTGGGGCGAGCAGGCCGCGACGACGACGCCGGTGAGGTTCTTCTCCGCAATCGCCTGCTTGATGAGCGCCTGCCCCGGGTCGGAGCACATGTACTTGTAGTCGACCGCGTGGGCGACGCCCGGGAGCTTCCCGAGCTCCTCGGCGACGCGCGCGCAGTCGACGGTCCGGCCGATGTTCTCGCCGCAGTGGCAGACGAAGACGCCGATGCGTGACATCAGACGGCCTCTTTCTGAGCCGTCACCGGAGGCGCGGCAGGTTTCGGCGGGGCGGTAGGCTTCGGAGCGGGCGACGGTTTCCCGGCGAGCGCCCGCTCGACGAAGGCCCGCGTACTCACGAAGTGCCTCTCCAGCCCGAGGGTTCTGGCGTCGAGGCCGAGCGCCAGGCCGACGAGCTCGGAGAGGAAGAGGACCGGCAGCTCCGCCTCGCCCCTGCGAACGAGGGCGCCCTGCCGGAAGTCGAGGTTCGAGTGGCACATGGGACAGGCGACGACGATCGCGTCTGCGCCCGCGGCTCGCGCGTCGTCGAGGATCTCGCGAGAGAGGCGGACGACCGAGCCCGTGCGCGAGAGCGAGAAGCCACCGCCACAACAGTCGAGGCGGCGGTTCCAGGCGACGGGCGTCGCACCGGTGGCGGCGACGACCTCTTCCATGGAGACGGGCGCCTCGGGGTCATCGAATGCGCAGACCTCGGCGGGGCGAACGAGCAGGCAGCCGTAGTAGCACGCGATTTTCAGGCCGGCGAGCGGTCGCACCGTCTTCTCGCGGAGCGTGCCCAGCTGCTCGCGCAGCACCTCGACGACGTTCCGCGCCGTCACCGAGTTGGGGAACGGCCGGCCGATCAGCTCCGGGATCTGTGCGGCGATCACCGCGTCGGAGGCGACGGCGTACCGCGCGCTCGCGAGCCGGTTGTAGCAGGCGGCGCACGGCGCGAGGACCTGGTCGTGCCCCTGCTCGGCCGCGAGGGCGAGGTTGCGGGCCGGGAGCGCGACGGAGAGGAGGTGGTTCGTGGCGTGGGCCGACGTCGCCCCGCAGCACGACCAGTTGTTCACCTCGACGAGCTCGAGGCCGAGCGGGCCGGCGACGGCGCGGAGGCTCTCGTCGAACTCGCGCGCGGTGCCGTGCAGGGAACAGCCGGGGTAGTAGCCGACTTTCACGCGCCCAACTTTCCGCGAGCGGCGACCCGGGTCGCTTCCTCGCACGCCTCGAAGATCCGGCGGACCTCCTTTACCCCCTCGATCGGACGCGGGACGAAGCCGAGCTTGCCGCGCGAGATGAGGCCGGGAACGGTCGTGACGTCCTGCAGGAGAGCGCCGGTCCGGAGCTTGTACTCGGCGACCAGGCCCAGCTCGAAGGAGCGCCCCGTCAACCGGATCTGGTCGAGGAACGACCGGTGGAACGCGAGGACCGCGCGCGGCGCCGAGCCGGGCGAATCGGCGACGGCCATCTCGCGGAGAGCGTCCATCGTCCGCGCGGGATCGCAGCCGTTCGGGCAGCGTTCCGTGCATGTCTCGCAGGTGAGGCAGAGCCAGATCGACTCGTTCGTGAGGAGACGCTTGCGCTGGTCGAGGTTGACGAGGCGCATGACGTCGTGCGG
>JACRCS010000780.1 GCA_016218905.1 Deltaproteobacteria bacterium | reverse complement strand
GTTCTCCGTCGGGGCCGGCGAGCGCGTCGAGGCGAAGGTGGTGCTCGAGAAGGTCCCTGTCCTCTGGATCGTCCTCGCCGCCGTCACCGTGGTCTTCCTCGTCGTCCTCGCGATCGATGCCATCGGCGACGGCGATCTCCCGCTTCCTCCCCCGCTGCCCCTGCCACCCTCCCTCATCGGGGTCGTCCTCGAGATCCCCTTCGGGCGAATCTCCGGGCCGAACGCCGTCGAGCCCGGCGTCGCGGATGTCTTTCCCGCGCCCGGCTCCGTCGTCGCGGCACGCCGGGTCACGGTGAGCTTCTTCGTGACAGTTCCGATCGAGGCGGAATCGGTGGAGGAGGAGGCCGTCCTCGCCGTCGGGTCGCTCTCAGGCGAGATCCCCGGCACGGTCGAATGGCGGGATGAGGAGCGCCTCCTCCGGTTCGTCCCGTCGCAGGACTTCCGCCCGGGCGAGACCGTCACCGTCACGCTCGATCTCGGGAAGATCGAGTCCGCGGGCGGGCGGAGCGGGAGCGGTCGCGCGACGACGAGCTTCCGGGTCCCCTGAGATTCAGGTCGCCGAGCCGGCCGCCGCGCGTCGGGCCGATCCTTCTCCGGCCGCCGGCTCCTCGACCGCGTGGAGAGACCTTCGTCGCCCGGCTCTCAGGAGGAACGCCGCGAGAAGGCCGAGCATGAGGCCGAGGAACGCCTGCGAGGCGAGGAACGCCGCGGGCTTGAGGATCGCGAACCCGGGGTGGACGAACCGGATCAGCCAGCCCGACGCCTCGGAGAGGAACGTCGCCGCGAACGTTCCGCTCACGAATGCCGCCTTCAACGTCCGCGGGCCCGGCACGAAGATGTAGAGGTGTGTCAGGACGAGGAGGACCATCGCCATCATGGCGAAGTGGCCATGCGACGACTCGACCATCGAGCCGAAGGTCCTGGCCGGCTGGAAGGTCTCCTCGGAGCCACGGTAGTACGCCACGACGCTCGAGGGGGAGAGGTCCATCCTCGAGAAGTACATGCCGAAGTTCGAGGCCCACAGACCCGTCAGGAAGATGAACGTCCCCCAGAGCGTCATGCGCGTCAGCGGGTTGTTCTGAAAGCCCCCCTGTTCCATGTACTTCATCGTCTCCTCACTTCGCCGGCGGTGCCGGCGGCTCCAGCAACGCGTGGATCGCGAGAACGCGCCGCACCGCGGCCGCGATGGCGCGCGTCGTCATCGTCGCCCCGGTGACGTGCGCGAGCGCCCGCCCGACGAAGAGCCCGTCTTCGGTCCGCTTCCCTTCCGCTCTCTTCAGCCATCCGGCGCGGGGGAGGTAGTCCTGCGGCTCTCCGAAGGCGAGGACGTCGACGCTTCGGATGGTCCGGTCGGGCGAGACGACGATCATCAGAACCTCGCTCGCCGTCCTGACGACGTGACTGTCGAAGTAGGCCGTTCCGAGGAGCATGCCGTCAGGGCCAAACGCCGCGTAGCGCGTCACGACGGCCGAGTCGACCGGCGCCTGCGCCGCTTTCCGGGCCGACTCGACTTGCTCCGGGGACAGGAAGGACGTCGCTCGAACGACGCGAGCCGGCGCCGGGAAAGCGCGCGAGAGAGCCTGCTCTTGCGTCTCGAAGACGGTTCCGGCCGCCGCGCCCGGAAGGAGCGCGACGAGGGCGAGAAGGGCCGGCGCCCGCTGCCGACGACGGGCGCCGAGGCTCACGCCGTGGCTAGAACAGGTAGGCAAGCGCGACATTCCACTGGGGGACACCCGTGCGGGCGGCGTCCCGGTAGTCCTGCCAGTCGACCTTGAACGCGAGCTGGGGGATCGGCTTGAAGTCGAGACCCACCGTCCACGCCTTCCGGTCGTTCGAGCCATCGCGGGAGAAGCCCGCGGGGACCTCTCTCTGCGTGTCGGTCCGCTCATACCTGACGAACGGCGTCAGGGCCATCGAAGTCCCGGGGACGAGATCCGAGAGCACCTCGTAGCCCGCGGAGAGGTAGTACCCCTCCTGGGTCTCCCCGATCGACCTGGTGCCCGTGAGACCGAGCGAGCGATTGAGGAGAGACGCGTCGTCGATCGTCACCCTGGCGAAGACGCCTCGGAGCCAGAGACCGCGGAAACGCCAGTCCGCGTGGAGGTCCCACGTCGTCGTCCGAGCGCCGAACGACTCACCTGCAGCCGACAGGTCTCTGCCGGACTTCCCCGTGAAGAACGAGGCGCCCGCGAGGAGCCCCGGCACCGAGACGAGATCGAGCCGGCCGGTGACGGCGAGGTTGTCGGCCGTCGCCCTGGCTCCGTTCTGCCGGCCCCCGCGGATGCCGCCCGCCCCCGTGTACGAAGCGGCGTTCAAGCTCTCGGTCAGGTAGAGCTTGTAGGCGACGGGCCCCGCCTTTCCGAAGACGCCGATCCCGTTCGCCCTCCACGTGGAGGGGAGGATCCGGCTCTCCGTGTCAGGGCGCCGCGCGCCGAGGTACGTCGTCGGCTCGTGCATCTCGTTCACGAGGCCGACCGGCGCGAGAAGGAGGCCGGCCCTCAGGTTCACTTCGTCCCGGAGCATCGCGTCGAGCGTCGCGAACTCGACCGAGACCTCGCCTCCCTTGCCGGTCGAGGCGTGCTCGTACTCGATCTCGGTGTTCAGGATGAACGTCTTGTCGAACTTCCATCCGAGATAGACGACGGCGCGCAGGTAGTCCCACTCGTTCGTCCTACCGGAGGGGGCACCGTCTTCGCGTGTCGCGTCGAAGTTCTGGTAGAGCGACTCGCCATAGCCTCCGATGGATAGGCCCGACGACTTGCGGTAGACCTTTGATGCGGCCGGGCCGAGGCCCCACTTCCCCTTTGCGCCGGCCGGAGGGGCGGGGTCGGACGCGTCGCCGAGCTTGCGGGCCTCCAGCTCGCGTGCCAGGACCTCGATCCTCCGTGCGAGCTCCTCGTTCGAAGGGGCCTGGTCGGTCGTCGCCGCAGGGGCCGGCTTGGGTTCCTCGGAGCGGGCAGGGCCCGCGAGAAGGGTCAGGGCGCACACCGGGAGCGCGAGCCGCGCTCTCACCTTGAGATTCATCTGTTACTCCTCAGGTTCTGATTCAGGGGTTCGGGATGGCCGCATCTGCGATGCGGGCCGGCGGCCGGAGCCGCTGGAAAGGGCGATCGGTCAACGTCTCGGAGCCGCCACCGCGATCGGGCACCGCGAACGCCACCGCGCCGGCGCGCCGGAGCGGCGAGGCCGGGTCGGATCGACGGAAGCGGGCTGGCCCCTCTACGGCCCAGGCCGTGGAGAGGACGTCGGCGAGCGCGCCGCTGGCCGCGAGGACCGAGACCGATCCAGAGAAGGGACCGTGGGCTCCGGTACGGGGGTCGAGAAGGTGCCCCGCCTCCCTCCCGGCGACCGTCGGCACGCGTTCGGAGTTCGCCGAGGTGGAGAGGGACGCGTCCCTTAGGGGGACGGCGAGGACCGGAATGGCCGGATCGCCGGGAGACGCGACGAGCGCTTCGCGCGCCGGCCTGCCGGGAGGAGGGCCGATGGCGAGGAGCTGGCCGCCGAAGTTCAGGAGCGCGGCGGCGACTCCCCGGGCCCGG
>JACRCS010000767.1 GCA_016218905.1 Deltaproteobacteria bacterium | reverse complement strand
CTGGAGGGCGTAGAGGCCCAGGTACGTGATGTTAGCGGCCTCCTGGTGGTTGTAGACACCGAAGACGCCGCACTCCTCGTGCCATTTGTCGAACATCGCGAAGAACCTCTCCTCAGACCAGATTTGCCCCCGCGAACTCGACCGCGTTCCGGAAGAGCGCCGCCCCCTGCCCCTCCTCCGGCAACTCCTCCCGGGTCCACCGGGGGTGGTTCGTCCGGTGGAGAAAGGCCTCGGGGTGGGGCATGAGCCCGAAGATCCGGCCCGACGGGTCGCAGACGCCCGCGATCGCCCCGAGGCTGCCGTTCGGATTCCACGGGTACTCCATCGTGGGCTGCGCGTCCGGGGACGCGTAGCGGAGCGGCACGAGCCTCTTCGCTTCGAGCCGCCGAAGGACCTCGTGGTCGCCCGGGATGAACTTCCCCTCGCCGTGGCGCACCGGAAAGTAGAGCGTCCGGAGACCCCGGGTGAAGATGCACGGGCTCTCCGGATCGACGGTCAGGTTGACCCACCGGTCTTCGAACCGGCCGGAGTCGTTGTGCGTGAGACTCGCCTCCTGCCGGCCCGGCTCCTCGAGCCCGGGCAGGAGCCCGAGCTTCACCAGGAGCTGGAACCCGTTGCAGACGCCCAGGATGAGCTTCCCCTCCGAGACGAAGCGGAGGAGGTCGGCGAAGAAGGGGTGCTGCCCGTTCTCCTTCACTCGGCCGTACTTGAGCCTGACCGCGCCGGCCTTGGCCGAACCGAGGTCGTCCCCGTCCAGGAACCCCCCGGGCAAATTCAGGAAGTGGTAGTCCGAGAGCCGCACGCGGCCGGAGAAGAGCTCTGCGGTGTGCGCGATGGTCGTCTCCGCGCCCGCCTGCCGGCAGCCGTGGGCCATCTCCCGCTCGCAGTTCGTCCCGTTTCCCGTCAGGACCAGGGCCTTCACGGCTTTCATGGTCGTCCTCATATCCTGGCCAGGGGTCTCTGCCAGGCTTCCTTGAGCTCGGAGATACGGGTCCTGACCGCCTCCCGCTCCGTCAGGCCCACGAGCGTGAAGTCCGGCGCCGCCTGGATCTCCCCCACCCGGGCCGCCGGGCGCCCGGAGAAGAGCTCTTCGAAGCGCGCCGCGTGGGCCGGCCGGACCGTCACCACGAACCGCCCCTGGGACTCCGAGAAGAAGAGCTCGTCGTCCCGCGCGACGCCTTCGGTCGGTACGCGCGAGAGATCTGCGTGCAGGCCGAGGCCGCCCGCGAAGGCCGTCTCCGCCAACGCGACCGCGAGACCGCCGTCGGAGCAGTCGTGGCACGAGGCGACGAGTCCCTCCCGGATGGCCGCCGAGAGGCACCGGTAGAGGAGGAGGTGCTCCTCCGGATGGACCTTGGGCACCCCGTTGCCGACGAAGCCCTTCGACGCCCAGTACTCGGACCCGCCGAGCTCCCTGCGCGTCGTCCCGAGCACGTAGACCAGGTCTCCCGGCCGCTTCGCGTCCATCGTGACGCACCGGCGAACGTCCTCCACCCGGCCGATGACGCTGAAGAGCACGGTGGGCGGGATGGAGATCTTGGTGCCGCCGATGGAGTAGTCGTTCTTCATGGAGTCCTTGCCCGAGATGAGGGGGACTCCGTAGGCGACCGTGAGGTCGTAGAGCGCCTCGTTGGCGCGCACGAGCTGGGCGAGCTTGTACTCCCCGTCCGGCGTCTTCTCGCTCCGGACCGGATCGCACCAGCAGAAGTTGTCGAGGCCGGCCAGGTGTTCGAGGCTCCCGCCCACGGCCAGGGCGTTGCGGATCGCCTCGTCCACGGCCGCAGCCATCATCCAGTAGGTATCGACGTCGCTGTAGCGGGGACAGATGCCCTGGGCCGTCACCACTCCCTCGAAGGAGTCGAGGACCGGCCGGATCACCGCGGCGTCGGAAGGCCCGTCGTTGGCCGCCCCGACGAAGGGCTTGACGACGCTGCCCCCCTGCACCTCGTGGTCGTAACGCCGGACGATGGGCTCCTTCGAGCAGACGTTGAGGCGGCCGAGCAGCGCCACGAGGTCTCCCGTCAGGTCCTCCGGAGCGGCCTCGGAGGGCTCGGGGTGGACGGGCTTCTCCCACCGGGCCGTGAGCTCCATCGTCGGCAGGCCCTCGTGGAGGAAGGCCATCGGGAGGTGGGCCACCGTCTGCCCCTCGTAGAGGGCCTGGAACGCCCCGTCGGAGGTGAACTCCCCGAGCACCGTCGCCTCCACGCGCATCTCGCGCGCCAGCGCGAGGAACTCGTCGATCCGCTCGGCGCCCACCGCCAGCGTCATCCGCTCCTGGGACTCGGAGACGAGGATCTCCCACGGCGCGAGGCCTGGATACTTCAGCGGCGCGCGGTCGAGGTGGAGCTTCGCCCCGCCGGTCTCGCCCGCCATCTCGCCGACGCTCGAGGAGAGCCCTCCGGCCCCGTTGTCGGTGATCGAGCGGTAGAGGCCCCTCTCCTGCGCGACCATGAGGAAGTCGTAGAGCCGCTTCTGGGTGATCGGGTCCCCGAGCTGGACGGCCGTGGCCGGGCTCCCCTCGTGGAGCTCCTCGGAGGAGAAGGTCGCGCCGTGGATGCCGTCCTTCCCGATGCGGCCGCCGGCCATGACGATCCGGTCCCCCGGGAGCGCCCGCTTCTCGTGCCCCGGCCGGCCGTGGAGGTCCCGCGGCAGGATGCCCGCGGTGCCGCAGTAGACCAGCGGCTTTCCGAGGAAGCGGTCGTCGAAGACGACGGTCCCGTTGACGGTCGGGATGCCGCTCTTGTTTCCCCCGTGCTCGACCCCCCGGACGACACCCTCGTAGATGCGGCGGGGGTGGAGGAGCCGCGGCGGGAGCTCACCCCCGAAGAAGGGATCCGCGAAGCAGAACGTGTCGACGTTGAAGATCAGCCGGGCGCCCATGCCGGTGCCCATCGGATCCCGGTTGACGCCGACGATGCCGGTGAGGGCGCCGCCGTAGGGGTCCAGGGCCGAAGGAGAGTTGTGGGTCTCGACCTTGAAGCAGAGCGACCACCGGTCGTTCCACGCGATCACGCCGGCGTTGTCCTTGAAGACCGAGAGGCAGAAGTCCCGGTCGCCCAGGCCCCGGCGCACCCGCTCGGTGGCCCCGACGATGTAGGTTTTGAAGAGGCTTCGGATAGTCCGGGGCTCCTCGCCGCCGTCGTGGTAGTGGATGGTCGCGTTGAAGATCTTGTGCTTGCAGTGCTCGGACCACGTCTGGGCGAGACACTCGAGCTCCACGTCCGTGGGGCCGGGTGGGAGCCCCCGCGCCGCCCGGTCCTTCCGGGAAGCCGCGTAGAAGCCCCGGATGGCTTCCAGCTCCTCGAGGCTCAAGGCCAGGAGACGCTCGCGGGAGACCCGCAGGAGCTCCTCTTCCGAGACCTCCAGGTCGACCTCCTCGACCGTGGGCTCGGAGGCGGAGCGGACCCGGGGGACGTGGATGGGAAAGCCTCCGGCCTTGCTGAACTCCTCGCGGGAGAGGATCGCCCACCGTTGGATGAGAGAGTTGGCGAGCAGCCCCGAGGCGATCGCCTCCACGTCATCCCTGCCGAGGGCCTCGCCGCGAAGGAGGTACTGGACCGAGGTGTAGACCTGCGCCTCGTGGGGGAAGTCCCGCCCGAGGAGCATCTCGACCGCCTCCTTGGCGGTCCGCCCCACGTTGTCCGTCACGCCGGGCAGGAAGCCCACCTCCACGGCCCAGTGGAACCCCGGGTAGAGCCGCAGCGCCAGGGGCGAGCCGACGGAGACCTCCTGGACGACGGGGTCCGAGAGCGCCTCCCGGGCGCAGACCTCCGCCTCGTCGAGCCCGAGCCCCAGGTCGAGGGTGTAGACGTCGAGGGTGCGCACCTCGTCCACCGGAAGGTGCAGGAACTCTCGGATCTCCCGGGTCACCCCGTCGCCGCGGGCGTCGCGGAGGTGTCCCTTCGTGGCCACTTCGGAGCGATGGGTCATGGAAGCCTCGAACTCACCCGGCCGGAGTGGTCCCGGCGACGGGCAGAGAGTCTTCGCCGAAGACCCTCTCAAAAATTTTGCCAATATTTTTCATATGATACCGGATATCGAAGGCCTCGTCGATCTCGGCCTCGGTGAGCAGCCGGGAGACGTCCGGATCGGCCCGCAGGAGCGCGCGGTAGTCCGCGCCCTCCTCCCAGACCCGCATGGCGTTACGCTGGACGAGGCGATAGGCCTCTTCCCGGGCAATGCCCTTCTCCACGAGCGCGAGCAGCAGCCGCTGGCTGTGGATCAGCCCCCCGGTGCGCTCGAGGTTCTTCGCCATGTTCTCGGGATAGACGACGAGGTTCTTCACGAGGCCCGTGAAGCGGTGGAGCATATAGTGGAGGAGGATCGTCGCGTCGGGGGCGATCACCCGCTCCACGCTGGAGTGGGAGATATCGCGCTCGTGCCACAGGGCCACGTTCTCCAGCGCGGCTTGGGCGTAGGAGCGCATGAGCCGGGCACAGCCCGCCAGGTTCTCGCTGGCGATGGGATTGCGCTTGTGGGGCATCGCGGAGGAGCCCTTCTGCCCTTTCGAGAAGTACTCCTCCGCCTCCAGGACCTCGGTGCGCTGGAGGTGCCGGATCTCGACGCAGAACTTCTCGATGCTCGCCGCCACCACCGCGAGCAGGCCGAAGTACTCGGCGTGGTGGTCGCGCTGGACGACCTGCGTCGAGACGAGCGCGGGCTTGAGCCCGGCCTTCCGGCAGACGTACTCCTCGACGAAGGGCTCGACGTTGGCGAAGGTTCCCACCGCCCCGGAGACCTTCCCGAAAGCGATCACCTCCCGCGCGCGCTGGAGCCGCCCGAGGTTTCGCCGCGTCTCGTCGTACCAGAGGGCGAGCTTCAGGCCAAACGTGATCGGCTCCGCGTGGATGCCGTGGGAGCGCCCCATCTGCGGAGTCGACCGAAACTCGTGGGCCCTCGCCTTGAGGACCTCGAGGAGCGTCTCCACCTGCGCGATCAGGAGGTCCGTCGCCTCCACCAGGAGCATGGCGAGCGAGGTGTCGAGGACGTCCGAGGAGGTCATGCCGAGGTGGAGGAAGCGGGCGTCGGGGCCGACGTGCTCGGCGACGTTCGTCAGGAAGGCGATGACGTCGTGCTTGACCTCGGCCTCGATCTCCTCGACCCGCGCCACCTCGAACCGGGCCTTGGAGCGGATCGTCTCCAGGGCGGCGTCGGGCACCGCGCCCAACTGGTTCCACGCCTCTCAGGCGTAGATCTCTCCGCCGAGCCACTTCCGGTACCGGTTCTCTGCGGTCCAGACTGTGGCCATCTGGGGGCGGGTGTACCGTGCTATCATGGTTGTTCCTGTTAGGGGGGCCGGGTGCGGAAGGTGCCATCATTCCCATGAATCCCATAACTCCCACCATGGGACCTATAGGTCCTGTGGGACCTATGGGATAGACAACCTACAGCATTCGGAGACAAGTTTCACGCCGCCACCAGCCTCCCGGGGACGTCCTGCCTCGCCACCAGGAGGACGACGTCCTCCTCGGCCCCGCGGCTCTTGAGCGCGCCTTGCGCCGCCTCGTAGGCGAGCCGGGGCGTGTTGTTGGTCTGAGAGAGGTGACCGAGCACCAGCGTCCGAAGTTTCCCGTGCACGAGCTCGGCGACGAGGGCGGCGCAGTCCGCGTTGGAGAGGTGCCCCTGGCGCGAGCGGATCCGCTGCTTGAGCGGCCAGGGGTACGGCCCGCGGACGAGCATCTCCTCGTCGTGGTTCGACTCCAGGAAAAGGATCTCCGCCCCCTTCAGCGCCTCGCGGACGAGGCCCGAGGCGTAGCCGAGGTCGGTGACGAAGCCGAGGGCGCACGCGCCGTCGCGGATGCGGAAGCCGACGGAACCGGCGGCGTCGTGGCTCGTCGTGATGGGCAGAAGCTCCAGACCCGCGGCTTCGAAGGTCCTGCCGGGCTCGAAGGGGATCACCTCCACCCCGCGCAGGGCCCCGGCCGGCAGTGCCTTCACGGCGGCGTCCCAGGTGACCGGGTCCGCGTACACCGGCACGCGGAAACGGCGCGCCCAGACGCCTACCCCGGAGATGTGGTCGCGGTGCTCGTGGGTGACGACGACGCCCTCGACGCTCTCGGGCCCGACCCCGGCGGCGGAGAGCCTCCGGGCGATCTCGCGTCCCGGCAGCCCGGCGTCCACCAGCAGCCCGCGGCCCTGGGAGCCTACGTACACGGCGTTTCCCTTGCTTCCGCTGGCGAGGGCGCAGAACTCCAGGGCAGACCTCCCGTGCGTCGGAAGCGGGTTCAGGCCCAGGCCCACCGGGAAGCGGCATGATATCGGAGAGGATGAGCCGTTAGCAATTAGCTATTAGCAATTGGGAGCACGGAGTACCGGGGCTCAGCTTCTCACCGCGAACTCCTAACCTCTAGCCGCCAAGAGCCGGCGCCCAAGGCGCCGGACTGACCTCGATCCAGTCGGGCTGTCCGCGGAGGATGGAGGTCATCAACGTGAGGTACTCGCGGAGGTCCCGGGTGATGAGGAAGTTCTCCCGGACGAGGCGGTGGGCCCTCTCGCCCATCTGGCGCAGCAGGTCGCGCCGGTGGAGGAGATAGCGGATGCGCAGGGCGGCCCCCTCGGGCGTGCGGACGAGGAAGCCCGTGTGGTGGTTGATCACCTGGAGACGGATGCCTCCCGTGTCCCCCCCGATCACGGGTTTGCCCTTCCACATGGCCTCGGACACGGTCAGGCCGAAGCCCTCGCGGATGGACTTCTGGAGGACCACGTCGGCGGCGCGCTGGAGCAGGTTGATCTCGAGATGGGAGTCGGAGGGGAGGAGGAGGACGTGGATGTTGGGCTCGCCCGCGGCGGCCCTCCGGACCTCCGCCAGCACGGCCTCCCCCTCCGGATCGTCCGCCGCGCTGGAGCCGGCCAGGACGAGCTGCGACGGGACGTACTCGCGCACCAGCCGGTAGGCGTCGATCACGCCCAGCGGATCCTTGAACCGATCGAAGCGGGAGACCTGGAGGAGGAGCGGGAGCTCGGGGGCGAGGCCGAAACGTTCCCGAACGGTCAGGAGCTCGGCTTGGGGGATGTCCCGGTTCTTCTCGCTCAGCGGGTCGATGCTCGGCGCCATGAGGTACTGGGGGTGCGGCAGGGGCTGGGCGAAGTCCGGAAGGGAGAAGATGCTCGCGTCGTAGGGAGCGACCCGGTCCCGGAGGTACTTCCAGACCGGACGATAAGGCCGACTGACGTCGATGTGGCAGCGCCACGTCCACTTGCCGCGCCGCCCCGGGCAGAAGGAGAGCAGCGGGGCCGGCTGCGGGTCGTGGATGAAGACGAAGTCCGCCTCGTCGAGCACCGGCCGCAGCTCCTCGGCCGCGCGCCGGTTCGTCTCCTCGTACACCCCGAGTTGGTCCCCGTCGAGCGAGACCCGCTGGCCCTGGAGCGCGTTGTGGAAGTTCTTGGTGCACTGGTAGAACTTCTCGGGTCCGGCAATCACCTCCCAGCGCGCCTCCAGGCCGAGGGCGTTCATGAGGGGCACGAGGACGCTCAGGATCTCGGCCACGCCCCCACCCTGCCGGGTCGAGTTCACGTGCACGACCTTCGCGCCCCGCAACGGCGCCGCGAGCTGGGTGAGGTGGTGCAGGATCTCCCGGCCCGCCACGTCCACATAGCGGTCGAGGAGCGCCTTCAACGGGGGACCTTCCGGGCCGGCTCGGGCGTCCGGCAGGCCTGACAGATGCCGGCGATGATCCGGCGCAGCTCCACCAGGGAGGAGAAGTAGGGGTCCAACCGCTTCAAACCCTCCACCACTCGGGCGTACGTCGTGCCGAACTCCCTCAGCCACTCGGTGAAGTCGTCGACCCGGTCGGACGTGCGGCGGCGGGCGTCGATCACGTGGTAGAAGATCGTCCCGGTCGAGAAGCCGAGGACCGCGGCCGGCAGCTCGGCCGGGCTCGAGAGCACCAACCCGGCGTCGAGGACGACCGTCTGGGACTGCACGAAGTAGAACTGCTGGTCCGCCCTGGCCCAGGGGACCGTCCCACTCTCGTCGAGGAGTTCCTCCACGACCTCCACCACCCGCTGCCGCAGGGCCTCCAGGTCCTCGTAGCCGGCCGGATCGATCATGCTCAGGCGCTCGGCCAACGGCTTCTCGTGCAGCCCGTGGTAGGCCCAGGAGGCAAAGTCGTTATTGTACTCCGGCTCGTCGAACCCCGGCCGCAGGAGCCTTCCCCAGAAGTGATAATAGATGCTGGCCAGCGGCACCCGGACGAGTCCGTCCCGGAACTCCTTCAGGTTCTCCGCCCGAAGGCCGGTGGCCAGGGCGATCAGCGCGCTGTCCTTGACGACGAACGGCCCCACGGGCCGGCTGGCGGTGGGCAAACCTTCCTCCTCCCTCGCGTTTGTCCGAAAGAGTACCGGGAAAGGGAGCTTGGGCAAGACGGCCAAAGAAGCTCGTGAAGAAGCGCTGAGGCCGCCTTTCGGTCCGCCCGGGAGCTGCTATCCTGCACTCCATAGGGGAAGGGAGAACGATGGTTCTGGAGGTCGGGCACTGCACGGACCGGGGGCACCGGTCCA
The DNA here is from genome assembly GCA_016218905.1 of Deltaproteobacteria bacterium. The sequence continues at coordinate 15,589 of JACRCS010000767.1, read as the reverse complement.
CGAACCAGGACGCCGTCCTCGTCGACGCGGGTCTCGGATACGCCGTCATCGCCGACGGGATGGGGGGCCCGGCGGGCGGCGAGGAAGCGAGCCGCCTCGCCGTGGAGGCGGCCCGGGAGCTCCTCGCCGGACTCGGAGAGCCCGACACGGGCCCGGAGCCGGAGCTCCTCGTCCGGGTCATCCGCGAAGCGAACGAGCGGATCTTCGAGGCCGCCGAGCGGAAGGGGCTCCTGGGCATGGGGACGACGATGGTCTGCCTGACGGTCCGGCGCGGCCGGTACACGGTGGCCCACGCGGGCGACTCGCGAGCGTACCGGATCTCCCGGGGCGCGCTCGCGCAGCTCACGAAGGACCACTCCCTGGTCCAGGAGCAGGTGGACGCGGGGCTCCTGACGCCACGGCAAGCGGCCCACCACCCGCTGAGGAACGTGATCACTCGGGCCGTAGGGACGGACGCTTCCGTGGACGCCGACGTCTCGCAGGGCGACGTGGCGCACGGCGACGTCTTCCTCCTCACGACCGACGGCGTTCACGGCGCCGTGCCGGCCGACCGCCTGCAGGCGCTCGCCTGGGGAGCCCCGCCGCAATGGGCGGCCGAGGAGCTCGTGCGTGAGGCCCTGCGGCTCGGCACCCGGGACAACGCCACGGTCGCGGTGGTGAGGGCCGTGCCCGAGAACCCCTGAGGCGTAGGGAGGAGAACCCATGGTTCGAAAGCCTGCCGTCGCAGGCCAGTTCTACCCCGGCACCGCCGATCGGCTGCGCGCGTTCCTGGACGAGGCGATGCCGCCCCGGCCGGATCGGATCCGGGCCGTGGGGGTCGTCGCGCCCCACGCGGGTTACGTCTACTCCGGAAAGGTTGCCGGAGAGGTATTCGGAAGGGTGGAGGTCCCCTCGGCCGCACTCCTCCTCGGCCCGAATCACACGGGGCGCGGCGCCGTCGCGGCCGTCGCCCCCGAGGGAGCCTGGGCGACGCCGCTGGGCGAAGCGCCGATCGACGCCGACCTCTCGGCCGCCCTCCGGGCCGCATCTCCGCTCCTCACGGAGGACGACCTCGCCCACGCGCGCGAGCACTCCCTCGAAGTCGAGGTCCCCTTCCTCCAGCACCGCAACCCCGCAATAAAGATCGTGCCGATCGCCCTGCGGCTCCGGAGCGCCGCCGAGATCGAGAGCCTCGGCAACGCGATCGCCTCGGTCCTCGCCGCCCGGCCCGAGCCGTGCCTCCTCGTCGCCTCCAGCGACATGAGCCACTACGAGCCCGAGGCCCGAACGAGGGCCAAGGACGCCCAAGCCATCGAGAAGGTCCTGGCCCTCGACCCCAAGGGCCTCCTCGACGTGACCGGCCGAGCCAAGATCACGATGTGCGGAGTCATCCCCACCGCCGTCCTCCTCACCGCCGCCCGCCGCCTCGGTGCCACCCGAGGCGAGCTCGCCGCGTACACGACTTCCGGGGAGACGAGCCGGGACTACGACGCCGTGGTGGGATACGCGGGGATCCTGATCGTGTGACAAGGCAGCGAGGGGGCCCGGCCGGAAGTACGGTCAGACCTGCAGCTCGTCGCAGAGCATCTTCCATGCCGGCGCCTGAAGCGCCACCGGCTTGCTCCTACATACCCCTCGCCCTACGGTTATGGGACGTGACGGCGCAGTCGGAACGCGGACGCCGCTCGTGGCGCCCGCGTGTCGTGCGCGAGGAGTGGATGGGATGAAGACGAAACTTTTACTGCTGGTGACGCTGCTGGGAGCGGCGGGGCTGTTCGGAGGCGCCGACTTAGGGGCAGTGGACCAGAGCGTGAACGACGCGTTGCTGCACACTCGGGAGGCAATCACCGCTGGCCAGGCAGGCCAGGGAGCGGGCGTTGCCGACCACGCACAGCAAGCCCTGAACGCACTGTCTGGTAGGACCGATCCCCGCTCCATGGAAGCGGCAAGGCACCTGCAGGAAGCGATCGCGGCCGGCAGGGCCGGAGATGCGTCCTCCGGTGCACTACACGCGACCCAAGCACAGAGCCAATTGCAGGGGTTAGGCGGCTAACCTGGAGACAGTCGGGTAACGGGAACCCGTGCCCATGAAGCGCCGGTCCCACCGGCGCTTCATGGCTCTGCTCTCTGGGATCGCTGATGGGTGCACCGGTTCGCCTCTTCCTCTGCGGCGACGTGATGACGGGCAGGGGAATCGACCAGATCCTCCCGCATCCGAGCCGCCCCGGGATCTACGAGCCCTGGGTCAGGGACGCCCGCGACTACGTCGCCTTGGCGGAAGAGGTCAACGGGCCGATTCCGAGACCCGTGGACTTCGACTACGTCTGGGGAGATGCGCTTCAGGAGCTCGAAGCTCGCCGGCCCGACGCGAGAATCATCAACCTCGAGACGAGCGTCACCCGAAGCGAGGCGTACTGGCCCCGAAAGGGGATCAACTATCGCATGCACCCAGCCAATACGCCATGTCTCGCCGCGGCGCGCCCCGATTGTGCGAGCCTCGCCAACAATCACGTCCTGGATTGGGGCTACGAAGGGCTCGCAGAGACGCTGGAGACCCTGAGAGCCGCCGGCCTGAGGACGGCGGGAGCCGGGCGAGACGCGGAGGAAGCGCGAGCGCCCGCGGTCCTGGAGGTGGCGGGAAAGGGGCGCGTGCTCGTCTTCGCCTTCGGCTCTCCGACGAGCGGGGTCCCGGAGGCTTGGGCGGCTGGCAAGGGACGCTCCGGGGTCAGTTTCCTTCCGGGCCTCTCCGGCCCGTCGCTCCGAAGGATCGCGGCGCAGGTGGAGGCGGTCAAGCAGCCCGGGGACCTCGTCGTGGTCTCCCTCCACTGGGGAAGCAACTGGGGGTACGACATCCCCGATGCGCACAGGGAGTTCGCCGAGCGCTTGACCGAAGAGGCCTCGGTGGACCTCGTCCACGGCCACTCGTCTCACCACCCCAGGCCCATCGAGGTGCACCGGGGCAAGCTGATCCTCTACGGTTGTGGCGACTTCATCAATGACTACGAGGGCATCGAAGGCTACGAGGCGTTCCGCGGCGATCTGAGCCTGATGTACTTCGCGGATGTGGAGGTTTCCACCGGCCGGCTCCTTTCCCTTCGAATGGCTCCGATGCGGATGAGACGCTTCCGCCTGGAGCATCCCGGCCCGGAGGACGTCGCGTGGCTGGCCGAAGTCCTGACCCGCGAGGGCCGGCCCTTCAGGACCTCGGTCGCCGCCAGCGGCGAAGAACTGGTGCTGGACTGGTTTTGAGCGCGGGAGTGGTCACGTCGAGTTCCAACGGCCAGGACAGCCGGGCGGCCGCGGCCTCGGTCCGGCCACCCGGTTTCTCGCCAGCCTGCCTCTAAAGCTTCGCAGGCTCCTCTATCGGTTCCGAGATCTTCTTCACCAGGCGCCCCATCTCCTCGGCAGGGCACGCTCTCGACAGATCGGCCAGGCTGACCATACCGACGCACTTGCCGCCCTGGTCTACCACCAGGAGACGACGGATCCGGTGCTTGGCCATGAGCTTGCTGGCTTCGCTGGCCGGTTCGTGCGGTTTCAGGGTGACGGTGACCGGGGTCATTACGTCACGGGCCTTCAGCTCCCCCGCGGGTTTTCCTTTGGCGATCACGCGCATTGCGAGGTCGCGGTCGGTGATGATCCCCTTGGGGACGCCGAGTTCGTCAATGACCGGAATCGCCCCGCAGTCGTGCTGCTCCATGAGCTCGGCGACCTCCGGGACGCTGGTGTCCGGCTTACAACAGGTGGGGTTAGGGCTCATAACGTCGCGTACGTCCATCGTCGCTTCTCCCTCTCCCGTGCTCCCTCATGCCTGAGCGAGCGCAGGCGCTGGACCTCTTTCCATGGTCGAGAAGAGCTCCCCCTGAACCGCGGGCCTTAATCCACGTCGGAGGGAGGCATTCGTGTTCCCCTACCCATAAGCGTGCACGCGGACGGCTTCAATACACCTTCGGGCCAACGCAGTACCCGGCCGTCGTCCACGTCACGAGCCTCGCGCGTACCGGGCTCGTGCCGGCTACGCTCGCGACTTCCGGAGTGCCGGTATTGCCGCCGACGCTAGGACCAGAGCGAGGCTGGCGCTCGCCCAGGGCGGTAGGCGGAACCCCGCGGCCGCGGCGCCTCGGGAGATCAGCAGGAAGAGGAGGAGCGGCGGCAGAAACAGGCGGGCAGTGGCGAGCCACGCTCTGCCGAGGCTCGAGCCGAGCCGCCCTGCGCCGGTCCTGACCTCGGCCAGCGCTTCTTGGGGGATGGCCCAGCCGAGGAAGAGGAGAAATCCGCACATCCCGACCGAGAGGAGAGAATCGGCCAGGCCTTCGGCGACGAAGGCAAAGAGTCGCGGCAGCGTGGCACAGGCCGCGCCCAGGAGAAGGGCGAGGCCACTCACCCCCGCGATGGCGCGCCGCCGCGAAAGGCGGTGCTCGTCGACGAGGTATGAAACGGGAATCTCGAGAATGCTCACGGCGCTCGTCAGGGCGGCCGCGCCCGTCGCGGCGAAGAACACCGCCCCGAGGAGGCGCCCGCCGGGCAGAGCCGCAAAGGCGGACGCGACGCTGACGAAGATCGCTCCGGGCCCCTCCTCCCCGGGGGCGATGCCCTGGGCGAAGAGCAGCGGGAAGACGGCGAGACCGGCGAGGACGCCGACGAGCGTATCCAGCCCCGCGATGAGGACCGCGTCGGCCGGAAGCGAACGCTCCTCCCCAAGGTACGAGGCGTAGGTGATCATCGATCCCGCCCCGATCGACAGGGTGAAAAAGGCCTGCCCCACTGCAGCCTTGCAGACCTCGGCCGGATGAGAGGCGAGATAGTTCCAGTCGAAGTGGAGGAAGAAGCGAAGACCGGCGGCACCGCCCGGCCGGGTCGCGCCCCAGGCCGCGAGGCCGATGAGAACGGCGAGGAGCACCGGCACGAGAAGCCAGTTCGCGGTTTCGATTCCCCGCCTCAGTCCCGCTGCCGCGACGGCCGCCACGGCGGAGAGGAAGAGCGCGTGGAAGGCGGTGGCGGGCAGCCCGAAGCTCGCGTCCGCGAAGTAGGCCTGCGGAGCCTCGAAGTATGCGCCCGTAAGGCTCGCCATCAAGTACCGGAGCACCCATCCGCCGACGACGCTGTAGAACGAGAGGACCAAAACCGCGGTGGCGAGCGCGAGGAACCCGAAGCGCCACCAGCCGCGCGACCCGGAGAGGGCGCGGAGCGCGCCGACAGGGTTTCGGCGCGCCCGGCGCCCGATCACGAACTCCGCGACGAGCCCGGGAATCCCCACCAGGAGCAGGGCGGCCAAGTACGCGCCGAGAAAGGCGCTCCCTCCGTTTTCCGCCGTCATCCACGGGAAGCGCCAGAGATCCCCGAGCCCGGCCGCGCTCCCGACCGAAGCGAGGACGAACCCCGCCCGGGTCTTCCAGTGCTCACGCACGCCGGTCTGAACCGGCGCCGTGAGTGAACGCGGCGAGAAGCCCCGGGAGCTCGTGCTCTTCCATGGTAGTCCTCACGCCGGCAGTCGCAGAACCGGCTGCCGTCAGCGTCTATGAGGTGCCGGCACCTAGACCGGGCGACGACCGACGTCTCCGGCTACTCATCCAGCTTGCTACGCCGCTTCAGGTCGTCGAGGCCCGAGGCCCTACCGGATGGGAAGACCCGCGACGATCCCCGCCCCACGGCCTCTTCCTCTACCTGATTTCTTGATCTTTCGATCCATTGCGCTAGCGTTTCAGTCGGGTTCAGCGCCCACATCCGTCTGACAGCAACGACGCGGAGTCAGATGGAGGTGGGCCCACGCGCTTTAAACGGCAGGAGGAGGAAGAAGATGTCCAGCCCGAAGAAGATCCTAGGCGGGATGCCGCGGCTGCTGATCCTCGTATCCAGTTTCGCCTTGGCCGGCGCGCTGGTCGCTTGCGGAGGCGGGGGAGGGGGAGGAGGCGCAGGGCCCGTCCCGACCCGCCAGACCGGCGAAATTGAAGCGCTCGGGAGCGTTGTCGTCAACGGCGTCCGCTTTCAGACCACCGGGGCACAGATCGCCATGGACGGCGCGACTGCCACGGAAGACAAGCTGAAGGTCGGGATGGTGGTGGAGGTGGAGGGGACCGTAAACGCCGACGGGACGACGGGGACAGCCACCCGCGTCGCTTTCGACGACACCATCCAGGGCCCTGTCGCCAACCCGAGCCCGAACGGCACCTTCACGGCCATGGGCCAGGAAGTCGTCACCGTGCAGGACACGGAGTTCAGCCGGGCCGCGGGGGCGGTGGGCGTGGGCGCCACACCGGGGTTCAACGACGTCGTGGCCGACGCCCAGGTGGAGGTGAGCGGCGCGGTGGACGACCTGGGCCGCGTCGTCGCCACGCACGTGCAGCTGAAGCCGGCGGGCGCCGAGAGCGAGGTCACGGGGCGAGTGGATAGCGCCAATCCCCTCGTGGTAGCCGGCGTCACCGTCACGACCGGGGTGGGCACCACCTTCCCGAACTTCCCGGCGGGTACGTCCCCTGCGGTGGGGGATATCGTCGAGGCCAAAGGGACGTTCGCGGGCGGCAGCCTGGCGGCCACTTCGGTCGAACTCAAGACGGGACTGGGGAACGTCAACAACTTCCACTTCGAGGGCTTCGTCACGAGCGGTGACGCGAACAGCTTCGTCGTGAGCGGAGGCCACCTCGATCAGACGCTGACGGTGACCACGAGCGGCGCGACCGTTTTTGCGGGCGGGCCGCGCGCCGACCTCATCCTCGGGACGAAGGTCGAGGTCGAAGGCAATCTGACCGGCGGCACCCTTGCGGCGACCAGGGTCCGGTTCCGCGAAAACGTGCGCCTTCAGATCGTGTCCGGCCTCGCGAGCGCCGATCTGGCGAACATCGTCCTCCGGAACCTCTCGGCCGTCACGGTCGAGAGCAACGTCCTCACCCGCGTAACCGACGCCAGCGCGATAGCCGGGATCGGGCTGAACGACCAGCTCGAGATCCGCGGGCGCAAGTCGAGGGACGGGACGATCATCGCCACCCGCCTTCGAATCGACAACGCGCCCGGAGGCAACCTCGATCGGGTGATCATCCGCGGACCCGTGGAGGCCGTCGCCGGATCGAACCTCACCCTCCTCGGCCTCACCGTGAACACTGCCGCGACCGGTATCGTGTTCCGTCCCAACGACGACAACAGCGTCGACGCCAACGAGCTGACCATCAGCCAGGCGGCGTTCATGGCTCAGGTCCGGACCGGGACGGTCGTCAAGGTGCGCGGGGATCTGACCGCCGACAACCAGCTGACGCCGACCGAAATCGAACTGGAGGAGTAGCCCCGGACGCCGGTGAAGGTCGGGAACATCCTGATTCCTTGAGTGCCCGCGGGGTAGAAGCTCGGGGGACGATCGCTGGAGGGACTAGGCCGGTGGAGATGCTCTCAGGGGAGCAGCTGCCGCGCCTCTGCTGAGAGCGCTCCGCCTCGGTTCGGAGGTGACACTCCCGCCGAGAGCACCTCGAACGGTGCCCCGGGGCCGAGGCCGGTCAAAACCGGATTTGCGCTTTCTTCTGCCCGCCGCCCTCGTCTTTGATCCATAGGAGCGCCTTCTTCGAGCGGGTGCACCATTCGCGGACGTCCTTCTCGAACGTGGCGCAGTCCGCTTTGACTTCGAGGATGTCGCCCGCCTTCATCTTGCACGCCGTGACGGTGATCTTGAGCGTGGGCTGGGGGCACTTGAGTCCGACGCAGTCGAGCGTCTGGGTAGCCATCGCTTATCCTCTTTCATCATCGAGTTGGGCGTTGAGGGCGCGGATGCCTGCGACGAAGTCGCCGGTTAGCTGGGAGAATCGGTCGGCCTCGGCTGCTGAGACGTAGCCGAAGTAGAAACGCTCCGGGGCGATGCCGAGCTGGGGGACCATCCGCTGGAGCAGTTCCGCGCGACAGTAGGCGCGCAGATTCCCTTCCTTGTAGTGACAGTCGCCCGGGTGGCAGGCGAGCACCATCACCCCGTCGGCCCCTTTCCGGAAGGCGTCGAGGATCAGCGTCGGCTCGACCCGGCCCGAACACATGACCCGGACGACGGTGAGCTCGGGCGGCACGGCGAGCTGATTCATGCCTGCCTTGTCGGCACCGGCGTAAGAGCACCAGTTGCAGAGAAAGGCGACGACCCTGGCGTCCTCCCGGCGGCGCCCGAGGGTCTTGGGGGGCTCGTGCTCGGCCGTGGCCGGTGTCGTGCAGCTCATGACAAGACTCCCTCGAGTTCTGCCCGGAGCATCTCCCGGGAGAAACCGCTGGCGATTATCGCGCCCGCCGGACAGGCAGCCGCGCAGGTACCGCAGCCGCGGCACAGAAGATCCGCCACCTCGGCGACCCTCTCCTCCTCCTTCCAGGTCACCGCCTTATAGGGGCAGACCTGCTGGCAGCTCCTGCAACCGGCGCACAGCGTCGCGTCGACGACCGCCACCTGCGGGTCCACCACGAGATCGCGGCCCTCGACGAGGTCCGACAGGGCGTGCCCCGCAGCGGCGGTGCCGGTGGAGAAAGCCTCCCGAATGTCTGCGGGGCCCCGACAGCTTCCCGCCAGGTAGACTCCTTTCTGGGCCGCGGCGCAGGAGCTCGAGATCCCGTGGAGGGGGGCGATGAAGCCGGCCTCGTCCATGGCGAGCTCCAGCAGCCGGGCCGCGGCGCAGGTCCCGTCGCCAGGGACGAGGGGATTGCAGAGGACGATCAGGTCGGCAGGAATCGGCTCGGCGGTCCCGGCAGCGCGGAGCGCCCTCCCTTCCGGCGTCTCGCTCACGCTCAGCTCGGTCAGGCCGCCGTAGCGGACGTGCGTGTCGCCCCCATGGCGAAGCAGGCGGGCGGCATCCACTCCGCCGACCGAGTGCTCCCGCACCAGGCGCGTCACCGTCAGGCCCTCCACCTTGCCCCGAGCGACGTGGGCGTACTTGAGCGCGGCCTTGCAGCAGGTGCCTGAACAGTAGGGAACGTCCTCGGGATCCAGGGAGCCCGCGCACTGGACGACCGCGACCGAGGACGGCGGCGTGCCGTCGGCCTTCAGCAGTTCGCCGCCGGTGGGGCCGTTCATTGCGAGCATCCGCTCGAAGGCGTAGGCGGAGTGGACATCGGGCAACCCTGCGAAGCCTGCGGCTGGTTCCGGCCGCTCGACGCAGCCCGTGGCCACGATCAGGGCGCCGGCCGCGATTTCGTGGGTCTGCTCCCCGTCTGCGAAGTCGAGGGCGCCCTCCACCGGGCACTCTCCGAGGCAGGCGGCGCACTCCTCTCCGTTCAGTCGGAGGCAAGAGCTCGGGTCGACGTGAGGGAGGTTTGGGAGGGCGCCGGCAAAGGACGTATCGACGGCGGCCATCTCCCCCGCGCCGTTCCAACGATTCGGCCGCCGGCCCGGGCAAGCGCTCGCACAGACCATGCACCCGATGCAGAGCTCCGGACGCACGTAGCGGGGCCTCTGTCGGACCGTGAGGCTCCAGTTACCGAAACTCCCTTTGACCTCGGTCACTTCCGAGAGGGTGAGGAGGGTAACGTTGGCGCTCTCCGGGCCGTGGAGCAGCTCGGCCATCACCGGCTCGAGGAGGCAGGGACCGCACTCCAGGTTCGGGAAGAGTTCCTCGAAGCGAACCGGCAGGCCGCCGATGAACGGCTCCTTCTCGACGAGGGTCACGTGCCGGCCCGCCCGGGCCAGGGTGAGGGCTGCCTGCATCCCCGCCGGGCCTGCGCCGAGCACTGCGACGTCGGTGCGAACCGGGACCCGCCGCTCGTCGAGCGGCTCATGGCGGCGCACCCGGTTCAGGGCTCCCGCCAAGAGACGGGCTGCCTTGGAGGTGGCGCTGTTGCCGTCGGCCGTGACCCACGCCACCTGTTCCCGTACGTTGACGAGCTGAAGAAGGAACGGATTGATGCCTGCGGAAGTCAACAGCTTGCGAAAGGTCGGCTCCTGTTCCCGGGGCGAGCAGGCGGCAACCACGACGCGGTCGGGTCTCTCGGCGCCGAGCCAGGCGCCGAGGCTCTCCAGGTTCTCCGCCCCGCAGGCGAGCTCCTCGACCCTCCAGACGGGCCGCGCCGGATGTGCCGCGAGTAGGGCCTGGACCTCGGCCCAGTCGATCTTCTCGCTCACGACGCCGCTGCAGGTGCAGAGGATCACGGCGGTGGTGGGCTGGCTCATGCGGCCTCCGCTGCGGGTTGTCGCCCGACTCCCGCGAGCCAGGCACGCACCGCCGCACACGCTTCGGGCACGGCCGCTTCGACAGCCGGCGAGAGGGTCTCGCTGAAACGGGTGACCTCGCCGGCGACGACGGCGACGAGCAGAATGGCCGCGTCCTCGGGTAGGGGGAGACCCATCGCCCGGCCGAGAGCCATTGCCTGGGGCAGGTCGCAGTCGTGGCTGCACGAGGCGTTCTGCGTCGCCTGGCCGATGCCGGAGACGACGACCTCGCCGGGCTCGCGGCGCTCATCGATGAGGGCATCGACGATCACCGCGCGCTCGGCGCCGGCCAGTTCCTCGACGAGGAGCAGTCCGCCGGCGTGGGCTTCGACGAGCCGCGCCCCGGCCAACCCCTGGCGGGCCAGTTCCCGCACCACGCGGGGACCCACGCCGTCGTCGCTCAGGAAGGGAGAGCCGAGGCCGATCACGACCATCGTCAGCCCCTTCGGATCCGGTCGAGGACGGCGCCGTCGCCCGTCCGGCGCACCGTCAGCTCGAGCGGCGCCTTGCCCAGGGCGTGGGTCGCGCAGGAACAACAGGGGTCGTAGAGCCGGAAGGCCATCTCGACGCGATTGAGGATGCCGTCCGAGACCTTTCCCCCGTGGATCAGCCCCTTGGCGGCCTTCGCGATGGACATCCCGATGGGCGCGTTGTTGTTCGTCGTACCGACGATCAGGTTGACGGCCGTCAGGACCCCCCGCTCGTCACAGGCGTAGTGATGGGTCAGCGTTCCCCGAGGTGCCTCCACGGACCCGATGCCGACGCCGGCGCGCACCGGTACGACCTGGCGGACCGCGGGATCACAGAGTTCGGGGTGGTGGGCCAGTTCCTGCATCCGCTCCGCCGCGTAGAGCAGCTCGATGAGGCGAGCCCAGTGCGTCGCGAGGCGATGGTGGACCGGCCGATTGCGGGCGCCGGGGCCCCTGCCGAGGCAGTCGAAGGTCTCATAGAAGCGCTCGAATTCGGCCTGGGCGCGCGGCGTCGTCATCCGATCGGCGACGTTCAGGCGCGAGAGGGGTGTCGCCTGGTAGACGCCGCTCTCCGCCCCGTCCACGAACCCGCGCCAGCCGACCTTCTTCAGGTACGGGAACTTGAGATAGCTCCACGGCTCTACGTGCTCCGCCACGTGCTCCAGGTATTCGGGCGGGTCGTAAAGGGCGAACTCGCCTCCGTCCGGGTCGACGACGCGGATCCGACCGTCGTAGAAGTTCGGGGCGAACCGGCCGTCGACCGTGCCCATCGAGTACGTCCGGTGAAAGTACAGGTCCGAGAGGACGGCGTCGCGGTACGCGTCGTTCTCGAGCACGATCTTGTGAAAGGCGCTGAGGCTGAAGAGAGCGAACTCGACGTTCTCGTGTGCGTACCTCTGCGCTTCGGCAGCGACCTCGGGGCTCACTGGGACGCTCCAGCCGCCGGGCAGCGCGCCGCAAAGGTGGATCCCACGGCCGCCGAGCTTCTTGATCAGCTCGTGATTGCGCGCCCGACAGGCGATGACCGCCTTGCCCGCGTCGAGGCCGAGCTTGCGGATCACGCCGAGGACGTTTCGCTCCTCTTTGGGAGCGTCGGGCCCGACGATGAAGTCCGGTCCGCCCAGGCAATAGAAGTGGGTCGCGTGGTCCGTGACGTAGAACGTGGAGTAGATCAGCTCGCGCACGCGAGCGGCCGCGGGCAGGCAGGGTGCCCCAAAGAGCGCATCCAAGGCCTTGGCCGCCGCCATGTGGTGGGCTTCGGGGCAGACGCCGCAGATCCGGTTCGTAATGTTCGGCATCTCCTCGGCGTGGCGGCCGACGCAGAACGACTCGAACCCGCGAAGCTCGGGCACCTGGAAGTAGGCGGAGGAAACCTCGCCCCGCTCGTCCAGGAAGATCTCGATCTTCCCGTGGCCCTCGAGCCGGGTGATCGGGTCGATCGTGATCCGCTGGCTCACGGCTCCACCTCCGGCTCATGAGCGGCGACGACCGATGCGGCGAGCGAGTACCGGTAGAAGGTGCCGAGGGGATCAGCGACCGCGGCGAGGGCCGCCGCCAGCTGGTCCTGAACGGCCGCCTCCTCCTTGCCCGCGCACGCGCCCGGATCTACCGCAGCCGCCACTGCCGTGAGCGCCGCCGCGCCCGGGTCCGCGGTTCGATCGATCGGGCCGTAGCATCCCGTGCACGGCATGTTGGCCGCTGGGCAGAGAGCTCCGCAGCCCCCGCGAGTTGCCCGTCCTGCGCATAGGAACCCCTGCTCCCCCAGGCACCAACCCGGTTCCGGCATGGCCTCGAAGGGGCGCACGAGCCGCTTGGCGAGGATCGTCCTCTTCTCTCTCTCACACTCATCGCAGACCGACCGCTCCGTGCAGCCGAGCAGGCTACCGGCGGCCGGGAGGGGGTTCCCGCTCGCCACGTGACGGACGACCGCGACAATCTGCTCGGGCTCTGGCGGGCAGCCGGGGATCGAGTAATCGACGGCCACTGCGTCGTGGAGGGGCAGAACTCGGGAGAGGAGACGCGGAAGCTCGAGGTCGCCATCACCGACAGCGGTGCGGGGACCGGGGACGACGCCCTCGGCATTGTCTACACTCGGCGCTCGACGGAAGGCTATTTCGAGAACGTGGTCGAGCCCGTGATGGTTGGCCAAAGCAGGGACGCCTCCCGCGGAGGCGCAGGCGCCGAACGCGACCAGGACCTGCGACTTGCGGCGCAGGAGCTCGGCCATTTCCACGTTTTCAGACGTGCGCAGGGCTCCGTTCAGGAGAGTGAGGAAGATCGCACCGTCAGGCAACGCCTCGATGTCGGCGCGTTTGGTGTCCAGCAGACAAGGGCAGAACATGAAGTCGAAGTGGCTGTCGACTTCGAGGAGGACCTCGTGCACGTTGGCGAGGGCGATCTCGCACCCGCCGCACGAAGCGGCCCAGTACATGGCCAGTTTGGGTTTGGGCCCCATCGCGGTCACTCCGTCGGCAGGGAGGCCAATGTGGTCAGCACAGTTGGTCGGCGACCGTGCAGGCCTCGTCCGCCGCGCCGGCGATGGCGATGACCGCCTCGCTCATGCTCCCGGCGGAGACGGTGAGCCCGCCGCAATCGCTTGCCAGTCGCTCGGTCTGGATCGATACGGACGCGAGGGCGTTCTCCTGTTCCTTGACGGAGTTCACGAGCGCCGTGACGGATACCGAAATGCTCTCGGAACGGTTGGCCAACTCGGTGGCATCGCCGATGACCCTTTGAGCCACCTGGGCCCCCTCCTCTACGGTGCGGTTGATGGCCTTGATGCTTGCGGTGACGCTCTTCGTGCTCGCTTCGACTCGCTCGGAGAGTTTCCTCACCTCATCGGCGACGACGGCGAAGCCGCGGCCCGCGTCGCCCGCCCGGGCGGCCTCGATGGCGGCGTTGAGGGCCAGGAGGTTTGTCTGGTCGGCAATGTCAGCGATCACTTCGACCATGCCGCTGATCTCTGCCGTCGCCTTTGCGATCGCCTTCATCGCCCCGTCGAGCTGCGCGGCACCGGCGGCCGTTGCACTGATGCCGGCGGCAGCGGCGTCGATGCCCTCCTTGGCCTGACCCGCCTGGAGCGCCATGGAACTGCCATTCGCGGCGAGCTCCTCAATTGCACTGCTCGACGCCGTGAGCGTGTCGCTCTGACCGAGAATGGAAGCGGTGACGTCTCCGATGAGTCCAACTGCCGTCGCTACCTGCTCTGACACCACCGTCAGCGCGCTCTTCAGAGGCTGCAGGTCAATGGCGTGTACCGGCGCGACCTCCTGCACGGGCAGAGCGCCGGCGGCCGCCCTTTCGACCATCTTTCCATTTTCCGAGGCGGCCCGGTAACCCAGCCATGCGTGCCAGGCGCCGAGACCGCACGCGATGGGGATGGTGAAGAACCACGAGAGATAGTGCGCGGAGAGAGCAGCTGCGAGCAGGGAGGCCACCCCGGTACAGACGTGCAGGGGGGAAAGGCCCGCCATTGAACTCTTCATGAGCTGAATTCCTTTCCGGAAGGGGAACTCCCTCTTCGGCCACTGCTGTCCCCATTGCCCGTGCTCTTGCGCACTTTTGTTCGGCGGGGCGGACAGGGACCTTTAGCTCAGGATCGCAGTTCTTTCTCAGCGCATCGTGCAAGGATTACCCCATCGCCCTCGTCCTAACCGCCGCCCGGGGCGAGTTCGCGGCGTACGGGCCTTCCCGGGAGATGAGCGGAGCCATGAGGCCGTGGTGGGGTTACGCGGGGGATAGGGAGAGCGGATTGCAGAACTCCTCCGGCGCCGAGTGGCCGGCTCAGAGTCTGGGTCGGAAGGGGAGCACCTTTCGGTTCACAGCCGAATTCGGCGTCCCGCTCCAGTCCCGAGGCAGCTCTGGTCAGGGCCAGGAGAGGTATTCGGATCCTTCGCTGGCGAGGTAGTGTCCATCCGGAAAGTGCCTTTCCGGATGGAGTCATCGGTGTTCGGGTTCACCTCACCTTCCGGCGTAGTCGTAGAAGCCCCGGCCCGTCTTTCGGCCGTGTAGCCCTGCCGCGACCATCTGTTTCAGGAGCGGGGGGGCGGCATATTTCGGGTCCTTGAACTCGTCGTAGAGCACCCGGCTGATCAAATAGCTCGTGTCGATCCCCACGAGATCGATCAGTTGAAGCGGCCCCATGGGGTAGCCGCAGCCGAGCACCATGCCGGCATCGATGTCCTCCGGGCTCGCGACGCCGGCCTCGACCGCGCGCACCGCGTCGAGCAGGTAGGGTACAAGCAGCAGGTTGACCACGAAACCCGCCCGGTCCTTGGCCTGGATCGTCTTCTTGCCCAGGCTTTCCGCAAAAGCGGTCGCGGCCCGCACAGCCTCGTCGCTCGAACGAAGGGTGCGAATGACTTCCACAAGCTTCATCACCGGAACCGGGTTGAAGAAATGAAGCCCCACGAAGCGGTCGGGCCGTTTCGTCGCGGCGGCGATCTCGATGATGGGGATCGAGGACGTGTTGGAGCAGAAGAGGGTGTGCTCGGCGCAGCAGGAGTCGAGCTCGCTGAAGAGCTTGCGCTTCGCCTGCAGGTCTTCGACCACCGCCTCGATGACGATGTCCGAGCCAGCGAGGTCCGTGACCGAGGTGGTGCCCCGAACCCGGGCGAGAGTCGCGTCCATCTCGGCCTGCAAGAGCTTGCCCCGGGCGACCGAGCCGGTGAGGCTGTTTCGGATCGCCGTCATCCCCTTGTCGAGAAAGGCCTCCGCCGCCTCGAGCACCACGACCTCGTACCCCGACTGGGCGCACACCTGGACGATGCCGCCGCCCATCAGACCGCACCCGGCAACCCCGACCTTCTGGATTTCCATGGGCCTTCCCCTCCTTCGCGAAGAGTCCGACTAACGAGGCTCCGCCTCAGACCATCGAGGCTTGGGAGCCGGAGATACGGCTTGGAGGCTTCTCGGAGCTGACTGGCGAAACAGGCGGCCTGTTCGGGCTCGACTTTGTGAGGACGGGCAGGGAGGAAGGAACATTGGG
>JACRCS010000779.1 GCA_016218905.1 Deltaproteobacteria bacterium | reverse complement strand
CTCGCGAGGCGAACCAGCGCCTGCGCGACGACGGCGGGTTCCTCCACGGCGGTCGAGGCACGCCAGTCGCAGAGTCGCTCCGATGCGTGCATCCAGATCGAAAGCAGACGCGGGCCGAGGCCGGGCAGGCCGAAGGCACCGAGGAGGCTCAGCACGAAGCGCCAGCGCGTGTCCCCGTGCTCGATGTGGGCCCGCTCGTGAGCAAGGACCGCACGGCGCTCGTCTTCGTCCAGGAGTTCCCACGACGCCTTCGAGACGATGATGCGTGGGTTCCGGAAGCCTGCCGTAACGCAGAGCGGGGTCTCGGACGGGACGAGGCTCACGTCCGTGGGGAGATCGTGATGGGGCACGGCGTGACGTTCGACCTCGCGAATGAGCCCGCTCGTCGCTCGATACGCCAGCAGGCGCCGGACCAGCCCGGCGGCGACGACCGAACCGAGGAGGAGCAGCGCGACGACGGCCACGGTGTTCTCGGCCCAGTCGCCTCCGTGCTGGAGGCAGAGGTGAAGATGGTGATCGTGGGTGGTGCAGTGGTCTCCGCGTCCGAACAGGGCCTGCACCAGCGACAGTCCTGCGAGGGAGATGACGAGAGTGGCGGCGGCGAACGGGGGAGCGATCAGCGCTGCCGCGGCGAGCGCCCGTTCGGTCCGCGGCCCGGTTCGGCGTAGACGCCTCCGCAACGCCAGGAGAGCGCCTCCGAGGAGGGCCGAACCCGCCCAGCTGACGGCCAGGAAGACGAGCCCGAACCCGAGGACGCTGCCGGGCGGAATCACGCCGTCGACCTCCTCTTATCGGCGATGAGCTTCTCCAGACGCTTGAGGTTCTCCTCGCTGGCCGAGGCGGCGGCGTCGACGAAGGCTGCCAGGACGGGATCTCCCGAACGTTCGATGAGTGCCGAGACCGTCTCTTCCACGATGCGGCGGTGGACGTCCTGCCGGGTCATCGCGGCTGAGTAGACGAACGCGTTCCCGTCCTTGTGGCGAACGAGGAGACCTTTGTGGAAGAGGCGATCCAACGTCGTCATGACCGTGGTGTAAACGGGCGGGCCCGGGCCTCGGAGCTTCCCGCAGACCTCGCGGGTGGTCAGCGGACCATCGGCCCACACAACGTCCATCAGCCGTTCCTCGAGCGGCCCGAGGACATGTCCGATTCGATCGAAGGGGCCGCGAGGGCTCGTCACCTGGCGAATGCTACTACGAGCGGTAGTAGCAACACGCGATACCTCACAGGATTCAGAGGCGCCTTCGCCCGTCAGGCTCGTTCGCGCTTAGGCGAGCGGTCGCCGGGCGCCTGCGCTCCGTCCTTGAGGCGGCGTTCGGGCCGTTCGTCTGGGACATCGGTAGCCTTGCGGACGCCGGATCGGAGGTTCTCCGTAACCGCAGCCTTGATCAGGTCCTTGAACGCGCCGGCATCGAGCACGTCTCCTTCCCGAAGGTCGATGGCGCGACGCGTGTTCCCTTCGAGGCTGGAGTTGAAGAGCCCCCGAGCGTCCGCGAGCGAGGCGCCCTTGGCGAACGTCAGCTTGACGACGCTCTTGTAGGTCTCTCCGGTGCAGACGATTCCGGCGTGGGACCAAACGGGCACCCCCAGCGGGTTGCCGGGCTTGATCCACTTGCGCTCCTCGATGATGTCCGGGTCCGCTTCGTGGATGAGGCGGCGTACCATCGCCAGGGTCTCCTCTTGCCAGGTCGCGCTCACTTTTGCCGCCTCACCATCTCGTTGATCCAGATCGGGGCGAAGGGCGAGGTACAGCCCTTGGAAACAGGATAGTCGCGGTAGATTCCCAGGGCCTCTCCGATGGCGATGGCGCGTTTGCGCAGCGCGGGGAAGTGGATCCCTATTGCTGCCAGGCAGGAGTTCATCGTCCACTGCACTTCTGGAGCGGCGCCCCCCATCTCGGACTCGATGCGCGCAAGGAGCGCCGGAGTGTCGAGTCCCTCCGGACTTCTGGCAATGCGTCCGGCGGTCAGGCCCCATCCGGCGCGGGCAGCCCAGGGATCGTCAGCGGCCATCCACGCCTGGCGAAGAGCCTCCTTCTCGGGATGCTCCTTGACGACATAGGCGCTGAGCCAGTCAGCCAACTGCGCGAAGCCGACGGACCGAACCATCTGGTCCATCTCGGTGCCAGACAGCCTCCCGGGCTTGATCAGGAGGACGGCCAGGAGCCGTGCGTCGATGTTTCCCGTTCCCCAGAGAGCGATGGCCAGGGCGTGGTCGGTCTTGATCTCGGTGGCGAGCTTTCGGATTTCACCGAGCGGAACGCCGAACTGGTTGTCGCCGGCGCCCCTCTTCCTGTTCTGCGCACGCATCTTCTCGCTGCCGAGCGCCTCGAGCTTCTCGAGCGCTTCGTCGAGGGTCATGGTCACCATGACGGCCTCCTTGCCTCTGCGAGAAAGTATAGCCAGGAGCTCCCTCCGACGGCGTTCCGGTCGGGAGAAGCTCGACGGCTCCTCCGATCAGCCGCCGTCCGAGGTCCGGCCGCCGTGGCGCGCGGTGAACAAGGCCGCGGTACCGAGCCCTCCGAGGATCCCGACCACGAGCACGGCGACGAGCTGCGTCCAGCCTCCGACCGCGACCGGCTGGAAGAAGGTCGCAGCCGCGGGGCCGAAGTCGAAGCCGGCGGCCGGGTCCTTGCGGTACGCCTTGATCGCGACGAGCCCGATCATCCAGGCGCCGCTGACGATCGTCGTCACGATCGCGCCGACCACGCCGCGCCCGGCGATCTGCCGCCCGTTCATCCGCCGCCGGATGGCGACCGTCTCGGCCGTGAAGCGCGGCTCGCGCACGCCGAGCGGCGCGAACCGGTGCAAGAGGATCAGCCCCGGCACGCCGGCGACGATGGTGAACCAGAAGAAGGAGCGCCAGCCGGCGGCGTCCACGATCAGCCCGGTGATCGGGCCGCCAAGGATGCGGGGGAGGCCGAAGAGCGACGAGAAGAGCGCGTACTGGGTCGCCGAGAACCTCTTCTCGGTGATGCGCAGGAGGAGCACGCCGAATGCGCCCATGCCGAGGCCGCTCGTGATCATCTCGTACGCCATCGCGCCGTACATGACCGGCCGGCCGCCCGGCCAGTAGGTGATCAGGACGTAGCCGATGTTCGAGAAGATCTGGAAGAAGCCGAAGATCCAGAGCGAGTGCCCGAGTCCGATCCGGGTGCAGGCGATGCCGCCCAGGAACGTGCCGGCGATCGTCAGGGCGACGCCCGCTGTGCCGAGGACGAATCCGCGGTCGAACCCGTCGTACCCCATGTCGATGAGGAAGGGCCTGAGGAGCGATTGCGAGAGCGCGTCAGCCAGCTTGTATAGCACGACGAAGACCAGGATCTCGACCGCGCGGTGGCGTGAGAGGCACTCGAGGAACGGCAGCCAGATCGCGTCGCGTAGCGTCTTCGGCCCGGCGGGCGGCTCCTCCGGCTCCGGCGAGCGCCACGTCACGAGGATCAACGGCAGGTAGGCGAGGCCGATAAGGAGGTTGACCGCGCCCCACCCCAGGCTCGCCGCCGCCCAGATCGCGAGGCCCCCCGAGAGAGTCATGGCGGCCCGGTACACGGCGATCCGCAGGCCGACCGCGACGCCGTGCTCTTCCTTCCGGAGGACGTCCACCGCGTAGGCGTCGATCGCGATGTCCTGCGTGGCGGCCGAGAGCGCGACGGCGAGCGTCAGCGCCAGCGCAACCCACGGCGTCTCGGGCCGGCTCCCCACGCCGGAGAGGCCGAGCCCCGAAAGCGCAAGCGCCACCTGCGCCACCGCGATCCAACCCCGTCGCCGGCCCCAGAACGGCAGCCGGAAACGGTCCATGAGCGGCGACCAGAGGAACTTGAAGGACCAGGGGGCCTGCGCGAGGGTGAAGAGCCCGACGACGCGGATGTCGACGCCCATCGAGCGCATCCAGTCGGGGATCGCGATCCAGACGAGCCCGAGCGGCAGCCCCGACGAGAACGACAGCGCGACGACCGCCGCCACGCGCGACAGCGTCCCCCGCTTCGCCTCCTCCGGCGTCCCCGCGACCGTCTCGCTCATGGCCGGCGGATTGTAAGGGGGCGGGCCGGGGCGCGACGCTTCGCGCGCTCGCTGCCGG
>JACRCS010000778.1 GCA_016218905.1 Deltaproteobacteria bacterium | reverse complement strand
TGGAGTGGGGCGGCTACGGCAAGATCGTGCTCATGCCCTAGCTGGTGTCCATCCGGAACGTGCCTTTCCGGATGGAGTCATCGGTCTTCGGTTTTCAGTCGTCAGTCAAGAACCACAGGACGGCGCCAATGGGCGGCGCCTTCGGCGCCTCGGTCAGGCCGGGTCGATTTTTTCTCCGTAAAGCCACGTCATATATCCGAGAGTCGGGTTGTGGCGGCTCGGAGGGCGGGCACTCTTGTCTCCAGAAGGAGTTCGTGACCAACAGGACCAACGAGACCGGGAATCCCATGGTGCGGCCAGGCCGGAGAGTTTCAGCGAGGAATCCGATCATGATCTTGGTGGTAGAAGATACACCGGTGTTCCGGAAGTTCGTCTGCACTCTCCTCGGAGACGCCCTCGGCGTTCCCGTCCGGGAAGCCGCCTCGGGAGAGGCCGCCCTTCCGCTGGCCAGTCCCCAGACGCTGGTGGTGACGGACCTGAACATGCCGGGCATGGGGGGACTGCAGTTGATCCGCTCCCTTCGCGCCGAGGACTCGTGCCACGCGATTCCCATCGTGGCGATGTCCGCCGACCCGGATTCGCGAGGCGGCGCCGCGGCCCTGGGGGCCGGGGCGAACGCCTTCTTCGCCAAGCCCTTCGACCCGAAGGAGTTCGTCGCCACCGTGGGCGCCCTCATGGCGCCCACGGCGAGCTCTTGACCGCGCGCCGGCCTTCGCTCGTCGCCGGGTCCCAAAGCGAGAAAGGGGCGCATCGCATGGCTCGGAGCGCCAGGTCCCGCAGCCCAGGGGGGAGCAGGACAGCGAACCTGATCGCCCTCCCCGGAGGGCGCGCGGCTCCGCCGCACGTGGCCGTGCCACGGGCCTCCGAACGGCAACCCAGGCGGATCTTCCTTCGAAAAGTGCAGCCGCTCCTCGGAGGTCCCGGCGACCCGGTGCAGGCGGAGCTCTCCTTCCACGAACGGGAAGACGGCGGTCGCGAACGCCTGCGGCTCCGGATCCTCGTGGACCTGGACCGGAACACTCCCATGGGAGACCTGCGCGAGAGCTCCCTTCGGGCCGCCCTGGAGCTCATTCATCGCGCCCTCGGATGGCCGTGATGCATGATCCGTGAGGCCTGACTGGTGACACGTCACCGCTCGTCCTCACCCTTCACCTTCACCCTTGATTCCCCATTCCCCATTCTTCATTCTTCATTCCTCTCATTGGCCCTCGGCACGGAAGCCCGTAAGATGCTCCGGCATGGATGCGTACGCGTTCCTGAAGGCCCTGGCGGCCGTTCTCACCGTCGCCGGCGTGACCACGGTGCTCTTTCAGCGCCTGCGCCAGCCCGTAGTGCTCGGTTACCTCCTGGCCGGGCTCATCGTCGGGCCTCACGTTCCGGTCCCTCTCGTCGCGGATCCGAAGATCGTGCGGACGCTCTCCGAGGTGGGGGTCATCCTGCTGATGTTCTCCCTGGGCCTCGAGTTCAACCTCCGGAAGCTCTTCCAGGTGGGTCCCACCGGCGGGCTGACCGCGATCGTCGAGTGCAGCTTCATGGTCTGGCTCGGCTCCCTCGCCGGGACGGTCTTCGGCTGGACGCGCCGGGAGTGTCTCTTCGCCGGCGCCGTCATCGCGATCTCCAGCACGAGCATCGTCTCGCGCGCCTTTGAGGAGCAGGGAGTCCGGGGCAACCTCCGCGACCGCGTCGTGGGGATCCTGATCGTCGAGGACCTGATCGCGGTGCTGCTCCTGGCGGTCCTCACCGCCGTCGCCACGGGCGCGGCCATCGGCCCCGGCGCCCTGGCCGCCACGGTGTGGCAGCTCGCGGCCTTCCTGCTGGGGCTCCTAGCGGTGGGGCTCCTGGTCGTTCCCCGGTTCGTGCGCGCCGTCTGCCGGCTCGACCGGCCCGAGACTACACTGGTCGCGAGCGTCGGGCTCTGTTTCGCCACTGCGGTCCTCGCCCACTTCTTCGGCTACTCGGTCGCGCTCGGCGCCTTCATCGCGGGGTCGCTCGCGGCGGAATCCGGCGAGGAGGAGAAGATCGAGACGGTGATCCGGCCCGTCCGGGACCTCTTTGCGGCGATCTTCTTCGTCTCCGTGGGGATGTCCATCGATCCCGCGCTGATCCTCGAGAACTGGGTGGCGGTCGCCGTCCTCGTGGTGCTCGTGATCGTCGGAAAGACCCTGAGCGTCTCCTTCGGCGCCTTCCTGACGGGGGCCGGAATCCGGTCCTCGCTCCAATCGGGCATGAGTCTCGCCCAAATCGGTGAGTTTTCGTTCATCATCGCGGGGCTCGGGGTCTCCTTCGGAGCCATTCGGGAGTTCATGGCGCCGGTGGCCGTGGCGGTCTCCGCCCTCACGGCCGTCTCGACCCCTTGGCTCATCCGCGCGTCCGTGCCGGTGGCGAGCTTCGTCGACCGTAAGCTCCCGCGGCCCCTCCAGACCTTCGGGGCGCTCTACGGGAGCTGGCTCGAGCACCTGGGGGCGAGGCCCGGAGACCCGAAGGCCGGCCACCGGGTCGTCCGCCTCGTGAAGCTCCTCTTCCTCGACGCGACGCTGCTGGGGACCGTGCTCATCGGCACCTCGCTGGCGATGGGCCGCATCGCCGGACTGGCCGTGGAGCGCACGGGGGTGCCGGCGCGCTGGATCCAGGCGTTCCTCGTCGCGGCCGCGGGGATCCTCTGCGCGCCGCTCTGCCTCGGCGTCTACCGCTCGGCGCGCCGCCTGGGGCTCGCCCTCGCGGAACTCGCCCTGCCGGCGGAGCGGCCGGGCCGGCTCGACCTGGCCGCGGCGCCCCGGGAGGCCTTGGTCGTCACCCTGCAGCTCGGGGCGCTCCTCATGGTCGAGCTCCCCCTGCTCGCGGTCACCCAGCCCTTCCTGCCGCGCCTGCCCGCGGCGCTCTTGTTCGCCGCGCCCCTGGTCTTCCTCGCCGCCTCCCTCTGGCGCAGCGCCGAAGGCCTCCAGGGGCACGTCCGCGCGGGAGCGCAGGTGATCGTGGAGGCGCTGGCCGCCCAGAGGCAACGCCGAACGGATGAAGCGGAGGAGCCGGGGCTGGGCGGCGTGCGCGAGCTCCTGCCGGGCCTCGGCGACCCGGTGCCCCTGCGGCTCGGAGCCGAAAGCCCCGCCGTCGGGCGCACCCTGGCCGACCTCGACCTTCGGGGGATCACCGGCGCGACCGTGCTCGCGATCTTCCGGGCCGAGGAGGGGCTCGTGGTGCCGAACGCAAAGGAGAGCCTCCGGGAGGGCGACGTCCTCGCCCTGGCGGGAACGCAGGAGGCGGTTGAGGCGGCGAAGCGGCTGCTCTCCTGACACCACAACAATTTTTCGGATCAAGAGCACGTTATCCACAGATTGCGCAGATTTCCTCAGATTATTACAGGTGAGTGTTTCGACAGTGAAAGGCGCATGCATTGCTTTTCCCGAATCCGTGAAATCTGTGAAATCTGCGGATCTCTCGTTGTAGTGCTAAAGCCCCTTGGCCGAGGAGGAGGATGCTATGCGGGAAATGGACGAAGGCGTGGTCACGTTCCAGGAGCTCGGGGTCTCGGAGCCGCTTCTCCGGGCGCTGGGAGATCTCGGGTACGAAGCGCCGACCCCCATCCAGGCCCGGACCATCCCGCCCCTCCTCGGGGGCCGGGACCTCCTGGGTCAGGCCCAGACCGGCACCGGGAAGACCGCCGCCTTCGCCCTCCCGCTCCTCCAGGGGCTCGCCCTCGAGCGCCGGGAGGTGCAGGCGCTGGTCCTCACCCCAACCCGCGAGCTCAGCCTCCAGGTGGCCGAGGCCCTCCACGCCTACGCCCGCCACCTGGGCCGCGTGGACGTCCTGCCGGTCTACGGAGGGCAGCCCATCTCGCTCCAGCTCAAGCGCCTCCAGCGGGGCGTCCACACCGGTGTCGGCACCCCGGGCCGCGTCATGGACCACCTGCGGCGCGGGACGCTGAAGCTCGATCCGCTCCGGTGGGTCGTCCTCGACGAGGCCGACGAGATGCTCCGGATCGGCTTCCTGGAGGACGTGGAGTGGATCCTCAGCCAGGCGCCGCCCGAGCGGCAGACCGCGCTCTTCTCGGCGACGATGCCGCCCGAGGTGCGCCGGATCGCCAAGCGCTACCTCCGCGACCCGGTCTCGATCGAGATCGAGCACAAGACGCTCACCGTCCCCGCCATCGAGCAGCGCTACCTGAACGTGGCGGAGAAGCACAAGCTGGACGCCCTTACGCGGCTCCTCGAGACCGAGGCGAGCGAAGGGGTGCTCATCTTCGCCCGAACCAAGTTGGGAGCGGCCGAGCTCGCCGACAAGCTCGAGGCCCACGGCTGCGCGGCCGAGGCGCTCCACGGGGATCTCGGCCAGGCGCAGCGGGAAGCGGTCCTGCGGCGGTTCCGGGGTCGCCAGACGGAGATCGTCGTGGCGACCGACGTGGCGGCCCGGGGGCTCGACGTCGAGCACATCAGCCACGTCGTCAATTACGACATCCCTAACGATGTCGAGGCCTACGTGCACCGGATCGGGCGCACGGGCCGGGCGGGCCGCTCCGGGACCGCGGTGCTCTTCGTCACGCCCCGGGAGCACCGGATGCTGCGGGAGATCGAGCGCTACACCGGGCAGCCGATGCGCCCGATGAAGGTCCCCACCGGGGCCGACGTGGCAGCCCGCCGGATCGCGCTCTTCAAGGAGAGTATCGCGAAGTCGCTCGCCGAGGGCGACCTCGACTTCTACCTGGAGCTCGTCGAGGAGATTGCGGAGGAGGGCGGCTTCGATATGGCCGAGGTCGCCGCCGCGGCGGCGCGCCTCGCCCGGGGCGACCGGCCCCTGGAGGTCACGCTGGAGCCGCTGCCGCAGGAGGTCGCCAGGGTCGAGGAGGGGATGGTGCGCCTCTTCCTCGCCGCCGGGAGCCGAGCCGGCGTCCGGCCGGGGGACGTGGTCGGCGCCATCGCGAACGAGGCGGGCGTGCCGGGGAAGTCGATCGGCGCCATCGACATCTACGACGACTTCACCTTCGTCGAGGTGCCGCGAGAGCACCGGGACCAGGTCCTGAAGCGGATGGCCAAGGCGAAGATCCGGGGGCGGCCGGTTCGGATCCGGGAGGCGAAGGAGGAGGCGGGCCCTCGTCCCGCGACGCGGGGAGGAGCCGTTCGGAAGGGCCCGGCCGCCACCCGGCGCTGACGGCGAGCCGAGTTCCGGTCCGCCTGCCGCCCCGGGGTTAGGAGAGGAGAGCGAACGGCCGAAAAGTCCACGGTCGGCGCCGTCCTCAACGCGGGGGGCCAGGAATGAACGAACAGCACCGGAAGAACGGCGGCGTCGGCCGCACCGCGGCTCCAACTCGGCACGGCGTCGGCCGCACCGCGGCTCCAACTCGGCACGGCGCCGGGAGACGCCCGGGGTGGCGCCGGCTCGCCCTGGCGGCGGTCGCCCTGATCCTACTCGCCTGCCTGGCGAGATGCTGGGTGCCGCTCAAGGTTCCTGCCGAACCGCCGGGCCCACCGGCGGAACGGATCGCCGGGATTCAGGCCCGTGCGCCGGGAGACCAAGTCCTGCCCGCCTCCGGCGGCCGGGAAGCGGCGTCCGCCGCGGGGGCGCCGCTCGGACAGATCTCCCTCGCCGCGGCCGAGGTTCCGAACGGCTCCGAGGATTGGCCCGCCCTCATCCAAGGGCTCGCGACCGAGCGCCGGAAGTCGCCCGCAGACGAAGGGCTCCGGAGCCGGCTCGCGGAAGCGCACCACGGCTACGGGATCGCCTTCGCCCAGCGGAGCCGCTGGGAGCCGGCGGCGGCAAACGTCGAGAGCGCCGTGCGGCTCGTTCCGGGTGAGCCCCGGTACCGGAAGAGCCTGAGCCGGATCCTGCTCGCCTGGGCTGTCGACGACCGCAATCGGGCGCGGGAGGGCGCGGCGAGCTCCCACGGCGAGGAGGTGAAGAGACGGATCGACCGGGCCGCCGAGGTCGACCCCGAGTGCGCGGAGGCCTTCCTGGTTCTCGGCGACGTCGAGTACGAGAACCAGCGGCTCGACGAGGCGAGGCGCGCTTGGCTCAAGGCAAAGGGCCTCCAGCCGGGGCTCGAGGGGCTGAGGGAGCGGCTGGAACGCCTCGGGCGGGAGTACACGGCCGAGGTCGGGATGAAGTCCGCCCACGGCTACGACTTCATCGTGCGCTACGAGGAGGCGGTGAGCTCAGCCCTCGGTTTCGACGTGGCCGAGAGCCTGCGGGAGGCGAAGCGAGCCGTCGGACAGGTCTTCGACTACTGGCCCGAGCGGCGCATCGTGGTCCTCGTCTACACGATGGAGACGTACCGGCGGGTGGCGGCCGGGGCGCCGGAGTGGTCGGCCGGACTCTACGACGGAAAGATCCGGATTCCCGTCCCGGACAGCAGCGCCGACATCCGCCACGTGCAGGCCATCATCTGGCACGAGTACACCCATGCCGTGGTCCACGACCTCGGGGGCGGCCGGTGTCCCCTTTGGCTGAACGAGGGGCTCGCCGAGTTTCAATCGGCACGCTTCTCGGGCAGGGATGCCCTCGGGGCCGTTCGGCAGCTCGCCGGCGAGGGACGGCTCGTTCCCTGGAAGTCGCTCGACGGGAGGTTCCGGAGCGCGTCGGCCGGCGCTGCCGCCCAGGCGTACGACGAGGCGCACAGCGTCGTGGCGTACCTCGCGGAGACCTACGGCTTCTGGCGGATGCCGAAGCTGCTGAAGGCGCTCGCCTCCGGAGCGGACTTCGCGGCCGCGGTCGGTCAGCACTTCCAGCTCTCCTCGGACCAACTCGAGCGCAACTGGCGAGCCTGGGCGGGCGCTCCGGGGTGAGGGCGTTCCTCGGGTCACCCGCTCGCCTGCAGGCACTCCCACTCCGAACGCGAGCGGATGGATACGTTCAGGTCTTTCAAGAGCCCGTCCGCGACATCGTATACCCATCCGTGAACCACGATCGGCTGGCCGCGGTCCCAGGCTCCCTGGACGATGGTCGTGCTGCCCACGTTGACCACCTGCTCGACCACGTTCCATTCGCACAACCTGCGCAGCCTTTCGGACTCGTCCCCGATTCCGGCGAACTCCTCGCGCCTCCGCTGATAGATGTCTCGGACGTGCCGGAGCCAGTTGTCGACGAGCCCGTGCGGGTGGCTCTCCAGGGCGGCCTTCACGCCCCCGCAGCCGTAATGCCCGCAGACGATGACATGGCCGATCCGGAGAATGTCGATCGCGTACTGCAATACGGACAGGCAGTTCATGTCCGTGTGAATTACCAGATTTGCGATGTTCCGATGAACGAAGAGCTCTCCGGGGAGCAGTCCCACGATCTCGTTGGCCGGAACCCGGCTGTCGGAGCAGCCGATCCACAGGTACTGGGGGGCCTGCTGGACGGCCAGCCTCGAGAAGAAGTCGGGATCGGCCTCGCACATCCGCCGGGCCCACTGCCGGTTGTTCTCGAAGAGATGGGGAAGCGTCCTCATCGGAAATCCTGTTGGTCGGAGTCATCTACTTATAGTGCGTCCACATCCTGAGGACCTTCACTGTACGAATGTCCGGAATCTGATAGACGAGCCTGTGCTGGATCTTGATACGGCGCAAGTAAGCGCCGGCCAGGTCGCCAACGAGCTTTTTCGTATGGAGGCGGCTTACTGTAGGGATGTTGCCGGAGGAGGTCCAGCAGCCTTTATGCCTTAGTTCTCAGACCCGCCGCCGCTCGGCCACCTCGTCCAATCGCGTACCCTCCTTAACGTGCGCAAAAGCGTACGCGTTTCGGGCTCGATCCGTCAATCTTCCGGCCTTGTCTCCCCTCCCGGGGGTCTCTACGTTTCGACATGACTGCTCTCGACGACTCCAGCCAAGAGAGGGAAGGACCATGCGAATCAAGAGAACCCTGGCTCTGCTCGCCTCGGCAGGGCTCTTCGCCTACTTCCGAAAACGACAGCGAAGCCGCCCGCCCAGACCTCGCGAAGAACTGGGCTTCCGGAGGTCGGGCGAGCACACGTGAGGATTCCGCCCGCGTCAGGAACCGCGGGATGAGCGCGGAGCGCAGGACTCTCGGTCTCGCGGGGCTGCTCCTTCTCACCTGGTTCGGCGTGGGAGGGTTCCTCTGGCTCGCCCAAGGCGGCGGCGTCCGGGCCGCGGTTCTCCACTTCCTCGAGGCGGTCCGGTCGGACTGGATGGTCGTCCTCTTCGTCAACGACCTCCTCGTCCTGCTGCTGCTCGCCAGTGTCTGGGTCTGGGCCGACGGCCGCAGGCGGCGCGTGCCGGCAGGCAGGCGCGGGTTATGGGTGGCGGCGGTCCTGCTCCTCGGCAGCCCGGCGCTCCTCCTCTACCTCGCCTTCCGACCTGAAGAGGGCGACGCCACCTGAGCTCTTTAGGAGGAGGAGGAGGAGGGGACATTACTGTCATCAGACGCTGCATGAGCCGCGGCAATGGGCACCCCCCGGACCGGATCACCAAGTGAAAATGGTTCGATGACAGGGACCCCCGTCCCCGAGAGCTTCAGCGCGGGTCAAGGAGGGCCGAGAGGCCGAGCCGAAACAAAGCGGCCCCCCGGGCAACCCCGGGAGGCCGAAAAGACGGTGCGAAGACCGAAAGGGGGAAGGTTACTTGTTGGGCGTCCAGTCGATCAGCGGTCGGCTCGCCTCGATGTCAAAGAAGACCGCGTATTGGATTCTCGCCGCCGCGCGGTCGCCCCCTCGCTGGCGGATCTTCTCCCGGATCGCCTCGAGATTGGGGCCTTCCTTTTCCATGGCGCGGACCTTCAGATAGATTCGCGTCCCCTTCGAGTCGATCCCGGTTTCGCCCGGGAGGACGCTCAGGAAGGCCGCCCGACCGGTCTCGAGCAGGTTCTGGGCGGTCCGCGTGTCCCCCAGCCCCATGACGAGCGTCAGGTCGTCGGGCATGTGGGGGGAGCCGAAGACGGCGACGTTGGGGTTCCCCTGGCGGTCGTTCGTGGCGAGCACGCCGATGCGCTTGGGATCGTTCACGAGCTGCCGGACGTTCTCGTTCATGTCGTCTCCTTCGTCGACGCGTACTGCTTCGCCTCGAGCGCCGCGAGCACCTTCTCCGGCGTCACGGGCATCTCCGTGAAGCGCACGCCGATGGCGTCGTAGATCGCGTTCAGGATGGCCGGGATGGCCGGCTGGATGGGGCCTTCGCCGGCCTCCTTGGCGCCGTAGGGGCTGTCGGGGTCGTAGCTCTCGACGGCGTAGGTCTCGATCTTCGGGATGTCGGTGGCGGTCGGCACCTTGTAGTCGTGGAGGTTCGGGTTGAGGAGCCGGCCGTCCTTGGCGAGCTTCACCTCCTCGAAGAGCGCCTGGCCCATGGCCATGACGATGGAGCCCTCCACCTGGCCCTCGACGCTCAGCGGGTTGATGGGCTGCCCGCAGTCGCCCGCCTCGTTGTACTTCACCACCCGGACCTCGCCCGTCTCGGTATCGACCTCGACCTCGGCGACGTGGGCCGTGAAGCCGTACGTGGGGCTGTGGCCGATGTTGCCGCCCTTGAACTTGGCGGTACGCCGCGGCGGAGTGAAGTCGCCCGTGGCGGTCAGCGGTCCGTGGGCGTCGATGTACTTCTCCACGGCGTCCCAGAAAGGCATCCGCTTCTCCACCTCGAAGCTGGAGTAGATCTCGCCTCCGCCGACCGCGAGCTGCTCGGCCCGAACCCCGAGGTGCACGGCCGCGACCGGCAGGAGCCGCTCCAGGATCCGGTCCGCTGCCTCGCATACCGCCGAGCCCGCCGCCACCGTCACGCGGCTCGCGAAGCTCCCGAGGTCGAAGGGCGCGATCTTGGTATCGCCGCTGATTACGTGGATCTGGTCGAAGGGGAGCCCGAACTTCTCCGCCGCCATCATCCCGAGGACCATGTTCGAGCCCTGGCCGATGTCGGTCGCCCCGCAGTAGACGGTGACGCCGCTCTCGGTGTCCACGCGGATGAGGGCGGTCGAATGGGGCTTATAGGACATGTACAGCGTGTACGCGGTACCCGAGATGTAGTACCCCCCGGCGAGGCCGACGCCCCGGCCGAAGGGGAGCTTCCCGTGCTTCTCGAGGAACCCGGAGCGCTTCACGACCTCGTCGAGGCACTTCTTGTACTCACTGTGGCGGCAGAGGACCCCGCTCACGGTCTCGTGCCGCTGGTCGATGGCGTTCTTGCGCTTGAGGTCGTAGGGGCTGATGCCGAGCTCCTCGGCGATCATGTCCATGAGGCTCTCGAGGGCGAAGCGGGGCTGGACGCCGCCGAGGCCGCGCATGGGGCCGCACGTGGGCTTGTTCGTGTACACCCGCTTCGCGTTGAAGCGGACGTTCTTCACCTTGTACGGCATGTGGAGCATGGCCGCGGTGTAGAAGAGGATGACGATGCCCCACGCCCCGTAGGCGCCGCCGTCCATGGTGCCGTCATACTGGATGGCCTGGATGTAGCCCTCCCGGTCGACGCCCATCTTCACCTTCATCTCGATGGGGTGCCGGCCGCGGTGCTGGAGGAAGACCTCCCGCCGGGAGTAGCCGACCTTCACGGGCCGCCCCGACTTCCGGGCCAGGAGCGCCGCGATGAGCTCGTTGTTGGAGGCCTCGCCCTTGCCGCCGAAGCCGCCGCCCACCGCCGGCACGGACACGTGGATCTTCGACATGGGCATGTCGAGGACCTTCGCCAGCGTCGCGTGGAGGTAATGGGGCACCTGGGTCGAGGACCAGATCTTCAGTTCGCCGTTCGTGTCGAAGGTCGCCACCGCGCAGTGGGCCTCCATGAAGGCGTGGTTCACGTAGCTCGTCTTGAAGGTCTTCTCCATGACGATGAACGAGTCGGCGAACGCCTTGTCCGGGTCCCCGAACTCCTGGTCGGCCGCGTAGGCGATGTTGCCATACTTGTTCCCCTCGTGGATCGGCACGGCGCCCTCGGCGAGCGCCTCGGCCGGCGTGGTGTAGACCGGCAGCGGCTCGTATTCGACCTCGATCAGGTCGAGGGCCTTCTCGGCGATCTCCGGACTGATGGCGGCGACGGCGGCCACGGGCTCCCCGTGGAAGCGCACCTTCCCGATCGCGAGCGCCGTCTCGGTGGGCATCTGGGGGACGATCCCGTACTTGATCGGCGCCTCGGCGCCCACGATCACGGCCTTCACGCCCGCAAGCGCCTCAGCCTTGGAGGTGTCGATGGAGAGGAGCTTCGCGTGGCCGTACTCGCTCCGCTTGATCCGCCCGTGGAGCATCAGGGGGAGCTGGAGGTCGTCCGCGTACTGGATCTCGCCCTTGACCTTGGCGGGGCCGTCCTTGCGGATGACGCTCGTCCCGACGACGGAGAACTTGCGGTCAGCCATTGGAGCCCTCCTTGGCCAGAAGCTCGGCGGCGTGGTCGACGGCCTCGATG
>JACRCS010000777.1 GCA_016218905.1 Deltaproteobacteria bacterium | reverse complement strand
GCCTACGTCGTGCCGCCCGGCTCCCGCCTGGGGCCTCTCACCCCCGAGGAGCGCAAGGCGGCCGTGGCATCGTCGGTCGTCTTCGGCCACTTCGAACAGGCGATGGACCGCGAGTCGGCCTTCGAGATCCTCAAGGACCGCGCGAGCCGCTCGGAACAGGCCGTCGCTGCAACCCAAGCGCCCGCCGCAGGCGCGACCGCGGGAAGCGCCGGTCCGGGCCTCCTGGGAGGCCTCTCGGGCGTGCTTCTCGGCAGCACCGGGCCGCGGGGCGGGCGGCGGGAAGGGCTCGTGGAAGCAGCCGCCAAGAGTGCCGTGCGGTCCATCGGATCCCAACTCGGGCGGCAAATCATCCGCGGCGTGCTCGGCTCGCTGCTCGGGGGCAAGAGGCGCTGACCCGAAGGCCGCCGAAGTCGCTCGCCGCTCCTCGGCGGCGAGCACGGAAACGACCCGTCCCCCACGCCTGCTCCATGCGCAGCCCGGGGCGTGCACCGACGCGTTCCCGCGCGCTCCAGCGATCGACTACTGTGCCTGCCCCACGTCGGCGATGTGGAGGTCGCCGGTGGCACGGTCGAAGGAGAAGCGCCAGGGGGTTCGCAGCCCGCAGGCCCAGGCCTCGGTGCCGGACGGACTGCCCGCCGGCTCCCGCCGTTCACGGGTCGCTCGGCCGGCTCGCCCACTGCGCGACGAGATCGACGAAACGGTCGAAGTCGGTGAGCCGGCGCCGGAACACACCGAACACGATCTCGTCGTCGACACGGTCGTAGCGGTGGACCAGCAGGTTTCGGAACGAAGCCATGTCCTGGAAGCTCGCCAGGTCCTGTTGCGGGATAACGCCGTTTTCCGAGAGGACAAGGAAGAGGTCCCTGTAGCCCTGGGGTTCCCGCCACCCCTCGAACGAGACGAGGTGATTGGCGACGTCGATCACGGCTTCGATGGCCAGATGCACGTAACGCTCGACGAAAGCCCTCGACCTCACGTCGGACCGGTACTTGTCCCACGTGATGTCTTCGGCCCTTCGTAACTCGTCCAGGTAGCCTTTCAAATGAGATATCTTTCGCGAGAGGACGTCCTCGTCCACCATCCCTTCAGCTCCTGAGCTCGCGGTGCAGAAACCGCGTGTCGAGGTACTCGTAGCGGCCGGCGACCTCCTGGCGAACGCGCTCTTTCGGGTCGGACTGATAGAGGCGCCTTCCATGCTTGAGAATCTGATGCTTCAGGAGCGACGAGGCCTCGCCGAAGACGACGAGGTCGACATCCCTGCCCACCAGGTTGGAAAGCTCCGTCTCCCAGCGGACCCTCTCGAAGCCATTCAGGCGCTCCCGCACGAGAACCGCGAGATCGACGTCGCTTCCCTCGCGGCTCTGCCGGGTGGCCTCGGAACCGAAGAGGATCAGTGCCACGATCGCTTCGTGCTCCGAGGCAAACTGCTTGATTCGTTCTTCTTGGTCCGCGGTCAGCACATGAAAGCCCTCGCCGGCGCCCGTGTTCGGACCGCATTGTAGGCAACAGTCCGGAGGGAGGCAATCATACGACCGTCCGCCGGCCGGACCAGAACCCGTTGGCTCCGCCTGGGGGGCGTCCACTGAGGAGTTCGTCCCACGCACCGCAGCGTGTAGAAAGAGGGTGATCTCGGCCAGTTGACGCGGTTGCAGGGGAAGCGCCGGTCGGACGCGCTATCGAGCTTGCGTGCAGGCGACGGCAAGCAGGCAAGCAAGCCCCCAGTGGGACATAAGGCGTGAAAGGCAGCTACGTCCCTCACCGTCCCCCTCACCGTCCTCGGACCCGAAGGTCGGACTCGTCCTCTCGAGCGGCTGGGCGCTTCAGCAGGACCCTGCGACGCTCGCCGAGGCAGGCGTCGAATGCCTGCTCCAGAAACCTTACACGGTCAAGCAGCTTCTCGACACGGTGGGACGAGCCGCGCGTCTCGCGGCGCGATGCCCGACGCGGCCTGACCGCCTTCCCGAGGCTCCGGCACCACCCGCCGTAGGCCAGGTTCCCCCATGGAGCGGCGCCGACAAGGACCTCTTCGGCAAGCCCCCCAGACCTTTCTGGGACGACCCAAGCTCGCGACCGAGATCGTCGCGACGAAGGGATACTTCGGCCGTGCCGTGGGCTCAAGCCAAATTTGATTCGGCCGATAAAGTACAGAAAGAGAGCCAGGGCCTATTGTTTACATGCAGCAGAGCCGTTTACATCCGGCGAACAACGACCCGCACGGGCGC
The DNA here is from genome assembly GCA_016218905.1 of Deltaproteobacteria bacterium. The sequence goes on along the minus strand of JACRCS010000777.1, from coordinate 2,143 downwards.
CCACAAACGGCGGGACGAGACACCCCCTCAAGGAGGAGCGAACATGGCTCAAAACTGCTGGGAGATGAAGAAATGCGGCCGAGAGCCGGCCGGGGCCAAGACCAAGGAGCTGGGCGTGTGTCCGGCGGCCACCGACGCCTCGTCCAATGGCGTGAACGGCGGGAAGAATGCCGGGCGAATCTGCTGGGCCGTCTCCGGCACCCTGTGCGGGGGGAAGGTCCAGGGTTCCTTCGCCCAGAAACGACTGTCCTGCATGTCCTGCGAGTTCTTCGCACACGTGAAGGAAACAGAAGGCGGTCAGTTCCGCATGAAGCGGTGATGGCAGTCAGGGCCGGACGCCTCCCGGACGCAGGCAAGGCCGGCGGGCTCCCTTCCTCGTTGCGGGTCCTGGCCGGCGGGACCGGTGCTATCGGGGGAGGGGAGACCAACAAATGATGACACGGTTTTCGGTGAAATCGACGATCTGGATGGGGCTGGCCGTCTCCGCCCTCGCGTGTGCGGTTCCTGCCGTGGTGGCATCCCGGTACGTACACCGCTTTGCCAGTGCGGCAGCCCAAACGCGCGCCTCTTCTGATCAGCACCCTGAGCGCGCAAACGAACGTTCCAGACCGCGGGCCGGGCAGCCCGACGAGGAGTCCTCCTCGTCGGCCCAACGGAACGTGCTCCTCCTGGGGTTGCTCGGTACCCTGACCATAACTGCCGCCTTCGGGACAGTGGGGCGGAGGACGCAGCGGGGGCTCGATCGACTGGCCGCCTTTGCAAGCGGCCTGGCCGCTGGAGACGCAGACCTCACCCGGCGCCTGCCCCTGCGGTACGTGGACTGCTCCTCGCTGAAGAGCTGCGGCGCCGAGAACTGCGCCTCCTACGGAAAACGGCAAGCGTGTTGGAGCCACGTCGGTTCCATGCAGCTCCTCCAAGGCCGGGTACAGTGCCCCGGTGTGCTCTCCGGCAAGGTCAAGGACTGCTCGGAGTGCCCGGTGTTCCAAGCCGTCGAGACCGACGAATACGCAACGATCTCCAACCGGCTGAACATCTTCCTCGACAAGGTCCGCTATCTGGTGCTCCAGTCCACGGAGGCCGGCCTGGAAATCTCCTCCATTGCCGAGGAGTTGTCGGCGACGACGCGGCAGATTGCGAGCAGCAACGAGCAGATGTGCACCCAGGCCGAAGCGATCGCGACGGCGTCCCAGGAGATGAGCTCGACGATCGACGACGTCGCGAAGAACACGGCCTCGGCGAGCGAGGCCTCCCAGGAGGCCTGTCGGATCTCGCTCGACGGTGGGCAGGTGGTCTCCGCAACGGTGGATGCCATCCGCGAGATCTCGTGTGTGGTCGACCGGGCGGAGAAGACCACGAACGCGCTGGGAACAGCGGCCGAGAAGATCGGCGTCGTCATCGAGGTGATCGAAGACATCGCCGACCAGACGAATCTCCTCGCCCTGAATGCGGCCATCGAAGCGGCCCGCGCGGGCGAGCACGGCAGGGGTTTCGCCGTCGTCGCGGACGAGGTGCGCAAGCTGGCCGAGAAGACGGTGAAGGCGACCCACGAAATCTTCGTGACCGTCTCTTCCATCCAGGCGGAAAGCCGGCAGGCGATCACCGCCATCGAGACCGGCCAGAAGACGGCTCTCAAGGGGACCGAGCTGGGACGGCGGGCCGGGGAAGCCGTGCGGGGAATCGAGGAGATGGCGACCCGTTCGTCGCAACAGACGCTGCAGATCGCCGCGGCCACCGAGGAGCTCTCCGTGACGATCCGCGAAACCGCAAACAACCTGTTCGAAATGGCCCGCGGCGTGGAACAGAACACTGTGGCCGCGTCGGAGATCTCGCAGACCACGGAACTTGTCGCTGGCAAGGCGTCGCAGTTGAACGACATTGCACGGAAGTTTCACGTGTAGGCGGAAGACGCGTCGCGATTCCGTCACGGGAAGGACGGGAGCCGGGAACGGGGATCAAGCTCTCAGCGAACCTCCACCCGGACCCCCTCCCCCACCGTGTCGCCCGGGTGGTCGATCACGACCTCTCCCTCCGAGAGGCCCGAGAGCACCTCCGCCTGGAGCCCCCCGCGGTGGCCCACCCGCACAGGCCGGAGCCTCGCCCGGCCCTCCCGCGGCACGAAGACCGCCCAGCCCTCCCCGTGCCG
>JACRCS010000072.1 GCA_016218905.1 Deltaproteobacteria bacterium | reverse complement strand
CTCGCCCGGATGACACCCGGAGACGAGGACGCCGTCGGCCCCCTCCTGGAGCGCCTTCACGATGTAGAAGGGGTTGATCCGGCCGGTGCACGGCAGCCGCAGGATCCGCACGTTCGGCGGGTACTGGATCCGACTGATGCCGGCAAGGTCCGCCCCCGCGTAGGTGCACCAGTTGCACACCAGCGCGACGATCTTGGGTTCCCACTGCGTAGGCAGCCTCTCGGCAGGTTCGGACATCTCGCGTTCCCTCATCGGTCCTATAGGTCCCATAGGACCTATAGCTTCTAAAGCGCCCGTATCTGTGCCAGCACTTCCTGGTTGTCGAACCCGTTCACGTCCGCCGCGTTCATACGGCAGGAGGCGGAGCAGACGCCGCACCCTTTGCAGAGGACGGTGTTCACTACGGCGACGTTCTCCGCGGCGTCCACGGCGATGGCGCCGTAGGGGCAGTTCGCCTCGCAGAGGCCGCAGCCCATGCACCGCTCCCGGTGGACGAAGGCGGTCTTCCCCTCGGCCTCGATGTACTCCTTTGTGAGCACGGTGGCCGCGCGGGAGACCGCCGCGTGCGCCTGGGTGACCGCTTCGTCGGAGAGCTTCGGCGAGTGCGCCAGCCCGCACATGAAGACGCCGTCGGTGGCGAAGTCCACCGGCCGGAGCTTCACGTGGGCTTCGAGGAAGAAGCAGTCCTGGTTGGGCGGCACCTTGAGGAGCTTCCCGATGGACTCGTTGGCGGGGTTCGCCCCCACCCCCACGCTCAGGGCGACGAGGTCCGCCGCGAGCTCGAGGCGCTCCCCGAGGATCGGGTCGAAGCAGGAGACCGCGAGCCTGCCGTTCTTCTCCCGGACCTCGGGTTTTCGGTCCTCGTCGTAGCGGACGAACTTCACGTTCGCCTCCCGCGCCCTCCGGTAGAAGTCCTCCTTCAGCCCGAAGGTGCGGATGTCGCGGTAGATGATCGTGATGTCCTGGGTGGGATCCTCCGCCTTGAGCTTCAGGGCGTTCTTGATCGCCTGGCTGCAGCAGTACCGGCTGCAGTACGGGTGCTCGGGAGTCCGGGAGCCGACGCACTGGATCATCACGAGGCTCTTCACGGCCGCGAGGCTCGGGTCCGCTCCGGCGATCCGGTCCTCGAGCTGTCGCTGCGTCAAGACGGCGGGCGACTTCCCGAGGAGGTACTCGTCTGTCTCGAACTCGTAAGCGCCGCTCGCGATGATGACGACTCCGTGCTCGACCTCCTGGCGCTCCGCGCCGTCGGTGACGGTCGTCCGGAAGTTCCCGATGAACCCCTCGACCTTCTCCACCTGGGAGCCCGTGAGGACCCGGATTCGGGGGTTGGACTCGACCCGCGCCAGGAGCCTCGCCAGGTGCGCGCGGGTGTCGACGCCCTCGAGCGTGTAGTGGATCCTCGCGTAGTTGCCGCCGAGCTTCGCCTCCTTCTCCACGATCGTCGAGGCGAACCCCTGGTCGGCGAGCGAGAGGGCGGCGGAGATCCCCGCGAGCCCTCCACCGATGATGAGGGCGGAGGGGTTGACCGGGAGCTGTCCGGGCTTCAGGGGCCGCAGGTAGGTCGACTTGGCCACGGACATCCTCACCAGGTCCTTGGCCTTCCGGGTCGCCTTCTCGGGCTCGTGCATGTGCACCCAGGAGTCCTGGTCGCGGATGTTCGCCATCTCGAAGAGGTAGCGGTTGAGACCCGCCTTCTCGCAGTTCTCCTGGAAGAGCCCCTCGTGGGTCCGCGGCGAGCAGGAGGCGACGACGACCCGCGTGAGGTGCTGCTCCCGGATGACCTCGGCCATCTTGACGGCCGTATCCTGGGAGCAGGTGAAGAGGTTGTCGGTCGCGTAGACGACGTTCGGGAGCGTCTTCGCGTACTCGACTACCTCGGGCACGTTCACCACCCCGCCGATGTTGATCCCGCAGTGGCAGACGAAGACGCCCACCCTCGGGCCCGTGCCCCGGAGGTCCTTCTCCGGTGGGAGCTCCTCCTCCGTGACGAGGGTGCCTCGCCGGGAGGCGAGGAGGGCCTGGACGCACGCCGCGGCGCCGCTCGCCTCCATGACTGTCTCGGGGATGTCCTTGGGCCCCCCACAGGCGCCGCAGACGAAGACCCCCTCCCGGGTCGTCTCCACCGGGTTCTCGTGGGAGATCCGACAGAAACCGTGCTCCTCGAGCTCGATCCCGAGGGCCTCGGAGAGGGCGCGGGCCTCCTTGGGCGGCGCGAGGCCGACCGACAGGACCACCAGGTCGAACTCCTCCTCCACGTGCCGCCCGTCCTCCCGGACGTAGGTGATGAGGAGGTTCTTCGTCCGCTGGAGCTCCTTCACGGCCGAGGGCATGGAGTGGACGTACCGGATCCCGTACTCGTGCTTGGCGCGCTGGTAGAAGCGCTCGAAGTCCTTCCCGTAGGCCCGGACGTCCATGAAGAAGATCGTCGGCTCGAGCCCCTTGGCGTGCTCCTTGCCGATGATCGCCTCCTTCGTCGCGTACATGCAGCAGACCGAGGAGCACCAGGTGTTGCCGCAGGACGAGTCTCGCGAGCCGACGCACTGGATGAAGGCGACCTTCTTCGGCTCCTTCCCGTCCGAGAGCCTCTGGACGTGGCCGAAGTACGGGCCCGAGGCGGACAGAATCCGCTCGAACTGGAGGCTCGTCACCACGTTGGAGTAGACGCCGTAGCCGTACTCGCCGCGCAGGCGCGCGTCGAAGAGCTCGAAGCCGGGGGCGGCGATCACGGCCCCGACGCGGATCTCCTCCTCAGCGGAGGGCTCCTCGTGTTCGATGGCCTTGGCCACGCACGCGTCCACGCACTGGTAGCACTCCGAGCAGATGCCGCAGGAGAGGCACCGTTCGGCCTCGCTGCGGGCCATCTCCTCCGGAATGCGCCCGGCGACCTCCCGAAAGCTCTCGCGCCGCACCGAGGGGGCGACGACCGGCGGCTCCATCCGGGGGGCGCGTGGGACGCCGCTCACGTCCGCCCCGTCGGCGACGCCTCGCGTCCAGTCTCGCCCCCGGCCCGCCGCCAGGTCCTCTCCCCGGAAGTAGCGACCGATGGAGAGGGCCGCTTCCTTGCCGGCCGCGACGGCCTTGATCACCGTCGCGGGCCCGCTCACCGCGTCGCCGCCGGCGAAGACGCCCGGGAGGCTCGTGGCGAAGGTGACCGGATCGGCGCTGAGGGTCTGCCCGCGGCTGACGAGCCGCGGCTCGCTCCTGTCGAAGGAGAGGTCCGCCGCCTGGCCGATGGCGGGGACGACCGCGTCCGCCTCGACGACGAACTCCGAGCCGGGCACGGGAACGGGCCGCCGGCGGCCGCTCGCGTCCGGCTCTCCGAGCTCCATCCGCACGCACTCGACCCCGGTCACCCTTCCCCGCTCGCCGAGGATCCGCACCGGTGCGACCAGAAACTCGAACCGGACGCCCTCCTCCTCCGCCTCGTGGACTTCTTCGGGGGAAGCCGGCATCTCCGCCCGGGACCGGCGGTAGAGGCAGACGACGTCCTTGGAGCCCGTGCGGAGTGCCGTGCGGACGGCGTCCATGGCGACGTTCCCGCCACCGATCACCGCCACCCGCCGCCCGAGCGAAAGCGGCTCGCCGAGGTTTACGCGCTTCAGGTAGTCGATCCCGTGGAGGACCCCTTCGAGCTCCTCTCCCGGCACCCCGAGCTTCGAGCTCACGTGGGCGCCCAACGCCAAGAAGACCGCGCCGTAGTCGGCGCGGAGCTCCGCCAGGGTCACGTCCCTGCCGAGCGCGGTATTGAGGCGGATGTCGACGCCCAGGCCGCGGATCACCCCGATCTCCGCCTCGATGACGTCCCTCGGCAGGCGATACTCCGGGATCCCGAGGGTGAGCCACCCGCCCGCCACGGACGCGGCTTCGAAGACGGTGACCGGGTAGCCTTCGGCCGCGAGGTAGTAGGCCGCCGAGAGCCCGGCGGGACCCGCGCCGACGACCGCCACCTTCTGCGGCTTTCTCTCCGCCACCTCGGGCGCGTACCTCGTCTCGGCCTCCAGGTCCAGGTCCGCCACGAACCGCTTCAGGTGCATGAGGTCCAGCGGCTTGTCCACCTCACCGCGCTTGCACGCGGCTTCACAAGGGTGGTTGCAGACGCGGCCGCAGACCGCCGGGAAGGGATTGTCCCGCTTGATGAGCTTCAGCGCCTCGCGGTACTTGCCGGCGGCGATGAGGGCGACGTAGCCCTGGACGCTGATGTGGGCCGGGCAGGCGGCCTTGCAGGGGGAGGTGCCCGCCTTGTCCACGGCGAAGGCGCTGGGGATCGCCTGGGGGAAGTGGCGGTAGATGGCCTTTCGCTCGCTCAGTCCCTCGTTGAAGTCCGAGGGGATGGAAACGGGGCAGGCGTTGGCGCAGTCGCCGCAGCCGGTGCACTTCGCCGCGTCTACGTACCGCGGTGCCTTCGCCAGGCGCACCGTGAACCGCCCGGGCTCCCCGTCGACTGCCTTCACGGTCCGGCGGGTCAGGATCTCCACGTTGGGGTGGCGCCCCACCTCCACGAGCTTCGGGGAGAGGATGCAGGCCGAGCAGTCGTTGGTGGGGAAGGTCTTATCGAGCTTCGCCATCACGCCGCCGATGCTGATGCCGTCATCGACGAGGTAGACCTTCAGCCCCGAATTCGCCAGGTCCAGGGAAGCCTGGATGCCGGCGATCCCGGAGCCCACCACCATCACGGCCCCCGTCATTTCGCTTTGGTTCTGCACGGAGTCACCCCTCGAATGCTGAGCGCGCTGGTGCTTGTGAAATTTATCCCAAGCCCGGTAGTGTCGTTTCTCACAAAGACGAGCGCGCATTCTAGAAGAGGCGCACCCGGGCGGTCAACCCGCCCCGGTGCCAAAATCCGCGAAACCCGTCAGGTTTCTCCGTTCAGTTCCCTATGGAACCTGGGCGAGCCCCCTCAGCTCGTGCAGGAGAGGCGGCCGACGAGCCGCTCGGCCGCGCTGTAAGGGTCGATCCGGCGCGCGGTCAGATCCTCCAAGAGGGCCTCGTAACCGGCCTCCGAGCCGACGCACTCGAAGAGCTTCTGGTACGCGCGCTCCTTCAGGAGCTCCCGGAAGAAGTGGAGGGCGCGGCGGGCGAGCCTCTCCCGGAACTCCCCGCTCCGCTGGAGCCACTCCCGGTGCCCGAGAAAGCTCTCGACGAGCTCGGGGATCCCCTCGTTCGTGGTCGCAACGGTCTTCAGCACGGGCGGGCGCCACGCGCTCGCGCCGGCAGTGCGCATCTCGAGCATCACCTGGAGCTGCCGCACTACCTCGTCGGCGCCCGGCTTGTCGGCCTTGTTGACGACGAAGACCTCGCCGATCTCCAGGATGCCCGCCTTCATCGCCTGGATGTCGTCCCCCATGCCGGGCAGGCTCACGACGGCGGTCGTGTGGGCGAGGTCGACCACCTCCACCTCGTCCTGACCCACCCCGACGGTCTCGATCAGGATCACGTCGTAGCCCATGGCGTCGAGGACGAGGCTCGCCTCGGCCGTCGCCTTGGAGAGGCCGCCGAGGTGGCCCCGAGTGGCCATGGACCGCACGAAGACGCCTTCGTCGGTGGCGTGGCGCTGCATCCGGATCCGGTCCCCGAGGATGGCGCCGCCGGAGAAGGGGCTCGAGGGGTCGATGGCGATCACCCCCACCTTCAGGCCCCTCTCGCGGAAGTTCCCGACGATCCGGTCCACGAGGGTCGACTTCCCCGCCCCCGGCGGCCCGGTGATCCCGAGGACGTACGCGCGTCCGGTGTGGGGGTAGAGCACCTTGAGGGCCTCGATCCCCTCGGGCTCCTCCTCCTCCAGGTACCGGATGAGGCGGGCGCCGGCGAGCTGATTCCCCTGGAGTGCCTTCTCTGCGTAGTTGCTCATGTCGTCCCTACCCGATGTTCTCTCGGACGAACCGGAGCACTTCCTCCAGCGGCGTCCCCGGGCGGAAGAGGCCCTTCACGCCGGACGCGAGGAGCGCCGGGATGTCCTCCTCCGGGATCGTGCCGCCGCCGAAGACGGTCACGTCTTCGAGACCCTTCTCCTTCAGGAGCCGCATGATCTCCGGAAAGACGTAGTTGTGGGAGGCGGAGAGGACCGAGATCCCGATCGCGTCCGCGGCCTCCTGGAGGGCAGCGTAGACGATCTGTTCGGGGCTCTGGTGGAGGCCCGTGTAGATGACCTCGTAGCCGTTCTCCTCGAGGAACTTGGCGATCACCTTGGCCCCCCGGTCGTGCCCGTCCAGGCCGGGTTTGGCGATCACGATGCGGACCTTCTTCATGGCTCGTCCCTCGCAGCCGTTAGCCATTAGCGGTTAGCTCTTAGGAGGAAGACCTGGTCGCGGCTCTTAGCGATTAGCGGTTACCTTAGGAGCAAGATCCCGGGGAACTCCTAACAGCTAACCGCTAACGCCTAGAAAACAGCAGGATCTACATACGCCCCGAAGACGTCCACGATCGCGCCGCAGACTTCGCCGAGGAGGGCATACTCGCGCACGGCCTCGAGGATCGGCGGCAGGAGGTTCTCGCCGGAACGGGCCGCCTCCCGCACGTGCTTCAGGGCCCGCTCCACCGCCGCGTTGTCCCGGTTCCTCTTCGTCTCCTCGATGCGGGCGATCTGGGCCCGTTCGACGCTCTCGTCGATCTTGAGGAGCTCGAGCCCGCGAGGCTCCTCCATGGTGAACCGGTTGACGCCGACGACGATCTTCTCTCCCCTCTCGACCTGCTTCTGGTACTCCATCGACGCCCGGATGATCTCGGTCTGGGGGTACCCGGCCTCGACGGCGGCAATCATCCCGCCCAGGTCGTCGATCTTCCGGAGGTAGGCCTCGGCCGCCCGTTCCATCTCGTCCGTGAGCACCTCGACGAAATAGGATCCGGCGAGGGGATCGATCGTGTTGGCGACCCCTGTCTCGTGGGCGATGATCTGCTGGGTGCGCAGCGCGACCGTTACGGCCTCCTCCGTGGGCAGCGCCTCCGCCTCGTCGTAGGAGTTCGTGTGGAGGCTCTGGGTCCCGCCGAGGACGGCCGAGAGCGCCTCGAACGCCGTCCGGATGGTGTTGTTGAGGGGCTGCTGGGCGGTGAGGCTGCAGCCCGCGGTCTGCGTGTGGAAGCGGAGCCAGTGGCTCCTGGGGTCCTTCGCGCCGAAGCGCTCCTTCATGATCCTCGCCCAGAGGCGCCGGGCGGCGCGGAACTTCGCGATCTCCTCGAAGAAGTCCATGTGGGCATCGAAGAAGAACGAGAGGTGCGGCGCGAAGTCGTCCACGGCGAGACCCCGGTCGACGGCGGCCTGCACGTAGGCGATCCCGTCGCCCAGGGTGAAGGCGAGCTCCTGCTGGGCCGTGCTCCCGGCTTCCCGGATGTGGTAGCCGGAGATGGAGACCGGGTGCCACTTGGGGACCTCCCGCGCGCAGAACTCCATCGTATCGACGAGGAGCCGCACGCTCTCCTTGGGTGGCCAGATGTACGACTTCTGCGCGAAGAACTCCTTCAGGGGGTCGTTCTGGACCGTGCCGCCGACGAGCGTCCAGGGGACGCCCTGCTTCTCCGCGACGATCAAGTACATGGCGAGGAGCACCGGGGCGGGGTGATTGATGGTCATGGAGGTCGTCACCTCGCCGAGCGGGATCCCGTCGAAGAGGAGCTCCATGTCAAGCAGGCTGTCGATGGCGACGCCGCACTTGCCCACCTCCCCCCGGGCCAAGGGGTGATCGGAGTTGACGCCCTTGAGCGTGGGGTAGTGGAAGGCGACGGAGAGGCCCGTCTGCCCGTGCTCGAGGAGGTACTTGTAGCGTCGGTTCGTCTCCTCCGCCGTGCCGAAACCCGAGAACTGGCGCATGGTCCAGAGGCGCCCCCGGTACATGGTGGTCTGGACGCCCCGGGTGAAGGGGTACTCCCCCGGGAAACCGAGGTCCCGCAGGTAGTCGAGGTCCGGGTCGTCGGCCGGCGTGTAGAGGCGCCGGATGGGGAGGTCGGAGAGGCTCAGAAACTCCTCCGCCCGCTCGGGTTCATCTTTCGCCTTCGCGTCGTATAGGGCCGCGGCCTCTCGGATCGTCTTGAGCTTGTCGTCGGTTTCCATCGCTTTACCCCTGTGGATCACACGGACCACGGACTGCCACGGACTTCATTATCACCCCGCCAGCAGGTTTCTCGCGATCACCATGCGCTGGACTTCGCTCGTGCCCTCGTAGAGGGTCACGGCCAGGGCGTCGCGCAAGTAGCGCTCGACCCGGTACTCCCTAACGTAACCGTAGCCGCCGAAGATCTGCATCGCTTCCTTGCAGACCCGCTGCACCATCTCCGTGGAGTAGACCTTGGCCATGCTCGCCTCTTGGGTGTACGGCCCGCCCGAGCCCTTCTTCTGGGCCGCTCGCAGCGTCAGGAGCGTAGCAGCGTCGAGCTGGGTCGCCATGTCGGCGAGCTTGAACTGGATGGCCTGGAACTCGGCGATGGGTCGGCCGAACTGTTTGCGCTCCTTCGCATACTCGCGGGCGGCCTCCAGGGCCGCGCGGGCGAGGCCGCAGGAGTTCGAGGCGATGCCGATCCGCCCCCCGTCGAGGCACGCGAGCATGATCTTGAGCCCGTCGCCCTCTCTGCCCAGGAGGTTCGAGGCAGGGATCTCGCACTCCTCGATCAGGAGCTCCGTGATGTCGGAGCCCCGCTGGCCCATCTTCTCTTCCTTGCGCCCGACCTTGAGCCCGGGCGTGCCCGCCTCCACCAGGAAGACGCTGATGCCGTGCTTGCCGGCCGTCTTATCCGTCCTCGCGGCGACCATGTATACCCCAGCGTGAGCGCCGGAGGTGATGAAGACCTTCGTCCCGTTCAGGACGTACCCGCCGCCCCACCGCTCCGCCGTCGTGCGGAGGCTGCCGGGGTCGGAGCCGGCATTGGGCTCGGTGAGGGCGAAGGCGCCGGCCAGGTACTCCCCGGAGGCGATCCGGGGGATGTACCGGGCACGCTGCTCGGGAGTCCCGAAGCGATAGATCCCCTCGCAGACCATATTCGTGACCGAGGTCGTCACGGCATGGCTTGCGCAGGCGCGACCGATCTCCATCAGCGCGAGGCTGTACTCCACGGTATCCATGCCCGTTCCCCCGGCCTCGGCCGGGACGAGCATGCTCATGAGGCCCAGCTCGGCCATCTTTCGGATGGTCGCCGTGGGGAACTCACCGCTTCGGTCCGTCTGGTCCGCGACCGGGGCGATCTCCTTTTCGGCGAACCGCCGGACCATCTCCTGGACCAGCTTCTGCTCCTCACTGAGTTCGAACTCCATGCGCGCCTCGGTAATCAGTTCTCAGTAATGAGTTCTCAGTAACCAGTCGGCGACAGGCTCAGTCCCGCAGCTCCCCCGGCCCCCGGGCAACGGACAACTGACGACTCCCATCGCACGAACACGCCCTCTTTGCGGAGCTAGGCGGCCAGGAGTGTTGTCGCCTTGAAAGAGCGATCCCCGGTCCGAGGACCGGGGATCCGTGCTGCGTTACCGCGCGCTTCCGATAATCAGGAGCTCACCCATCAGATCACCGGCTGACCCGGCTCGGTCAACTGCTGGTAGTGGCACCGGCGGCAGTTGTCCTTGTTGCGGTCCTTCGCGTGGCAGCTGCCGGCGAAGCAGCCCGACATGAGGGGCCGGTTCGTCTCGATCTGCTGCTTGTCGTGTGCGATGTTGCGGTGGCACGACAGGCAGCCGAGCTGCACCGTGGTCCCGCTGGGATCGGCGATGGGGGCCAGGTGGAGCTTATGGTTGACGCGGATGAGCTGCTTCTTCTCCTTGTCGGCCTTCCGGATCTCGACGTGGCAGCCCTCGCAGCGGGACACGATGCGCACGTCCGTCGAGAGGTACTTCTCCGGGATCAGCTCGTCTCGGGCGTAGGCCGCGAGGTTCGGCCGCACCGGCGCCTGCTGGTGCTCGGCGTGGCACTGGTGACACGTCACCTTCTCCGAGGGGTGCCCGTGGCTCCGCTTCCACATGGCAGTCACCTCGGGGTGACACGTCGCGCACTGGAACGGCGAGGTGTTCACGGCCCGAGCCCCGACGACGAAGAGCGTGACGCCGGCGGCGGCGAGCACCAAGAGCATGCTCAGGATCCCGCCCAACGACATTCCCTTCAAGCGCTTGAGTATCCAACCCATCATCGATGCTCCTTCGTATGGAACGGCGCGGGTCGACCGTGCTCGTTCCGAGTCGTCCTCACCCGCGCCTCACCGCGACCCGAATCTCCTTCCACGCCTGGGCCCCCGACGCGTCGAAGGTGAGCGGCGTGAGGCGGGCGGTCGAGACGCCGGCGCCGTGATGGCTCCACCAGGGGACCTCCCCCGGGGCCGTCCCCTGGACGGCGACACCGAGGGGATCACTGAGAAAGTTCTTGCGGCTGACCAGCGGGGACTTGGGCCGGTCGCCGGTCTCCTTCTTCTGCGCGGTCGCGGCCACGCCTCCGGCCCAGTGCCCGAAGTCCTCCGCGAGCGCCACGGCTTCCGGATGGATCCCCTGGATCGGCAGCACCTCGGCGTGGGCTTCGCCGGTCTGGGTCCGCAGCAGGACCCGGTCGCCCTCCCGCAGGCCGAGCTTCCGCGCGACGGCCGCGTTCATGAGGAGCGGATTGCGGTAGCGGATCTCGCGTCCCCACCGGCTGTTGGCGTAGGCGGGGGCGAGCTCGGGGTACCGCAGCAGCACCAGCGCGAAGGAGGTCCCCTCGCGGGCGGTCTCGGCAGGGGCCTCCAGGCCGAGCTTTCCGGCGAGCTGGAGGCTCCCCTGCTTCGGCCCGCCGGCCTCCGAGAGTCCGCTCGCGAAGCCCTTATGCGCCAGCGCTTCGAACTTCCCGCCGGCGAGGGGCGCGGCCGCCGTGCGAACGAAGGCGCCGGAGTCCGCGTACGGGAACCGGGCGCGAGCGGGGTGCTGAAGGCTGCCCAGGACGTCGAGGAGGACATCCCCGAGCTGTCGCGCCTGCCCCACGGGGCCGGCCTCCTGGGCGTCGAAGAGCTTCTCGACCGGTGCGCCGGGCTGGGTCAGCAAGGTGGGCTCCGGGAGCCTGCGGGTGACCGGCTGCTGCAGAACCGCGTAGGCGCTCCCGTCGGCGGCGTAGCCGCCGAGCAGGTTCCAGAGCTCGAGGTCCGTGGCCGCGGGCAGGACCAGGTCGGCGACGCTCGCCGTCTCGGTGAGCTGCGTATCCATGGCCACGAGGAGCCCGATCTTTCCCTCGTCGGCGAAGGCCTTTCGCACGAGGTCGCTCTGGGGGCCGCTGTAGACGGGATTCGTCCGGTAGGCGAGGTAGAGCCCGGCCCGCCGGCCTTCGCCGAGGATCTCCTTGAGGGCCGCCGCCCGGGGCATCGTCGGCTTCACGTCCGGAGCGAAGGCCGGCCGCCGGTCGAGCTGCACGCCGACTGCGGCCGGGCTTCCGCCGAGGCTGTTCAGGGCCGCCGCGGCCGCCTCCAGGGTCTGGCCCTGGCGCGACCCGGCGCTGTCGGTCACGACGAGGGCAGGACCCTGGGTCGCGAGCCGGCGGGCCAGGCGGACGAACCGGGCCACCGGGATTCCGGCGGTCGACTCCACCACCTCCGGGGTATACCGGGAGACCGCCTGGGCGTCCTTCCCTCCCGCGGAGAGGACCTCCCGCAGGAGTCCGAGGGCCACGACGGCCTCCGTTCCCGGCCGAATGGCGATCCACTCGTCGGCGAAGCTCCCCGTGGCGCCCTGGTACGCGCCCACCGAGATCACGGTCGTGCCGCGCGCCTTGGCGGCCACCAGGTCCCGACCGGCCGGGCCGACGGCCGGACCGTCGTCCAGGGGCCGCGCGCCGAGGAGCAGGATGGTCCGGGCCTTCGCGTAGTCGGGCCTTCCCAGCGGCACCCCGTAGACGGCCCTCTGGGCCTCCCGGGCGGACCATTGCCGGTCGGCTGCCTCTGCGATGATTGCCTTGACTCCGAGCGCCTCCAGGATCGGCCCCGCGAGCGGATCCGGCCGCCCCACGTCGGCATAGACCGCGGCGGGGTCCGCGGCCACGGCCTGGGCGATGAGCGTCGCGGCCTCGGCCCAGGTGATCTCCTGCCACTCGCCTCCTCCGCGGGGGCCCTTTCGCCGCAGGGGCTTCAGGACCCGCTCGGGGTCGTAGAGGGCTTCGAGGTTCTCGTAGGCCTTGGCGCAGAGCGCCGACAGCGGCCCGGCTTCGGCGTTCGGACCCAGCTGGACGACCCGGTCGCCGTCCCGGTACGCCACGAGCGCGCACCCCGCTTCGCACCCGGTGCACGCGGTCGGCACGCCGTCGCGGAACTTGTGGATGGCCCGCCCGGTGCTCGCGTTCCACGGTTTCTCCGGAGTGCGCAGCCTGCCCTGGCGCTCCACGGCGATGCCCGCCGTGCCGAGGGTCGCCAGCGCGCCTGCCGCAAGGAACTGCCTTCGATTCAATCCAGCCATTTTGGCCTCGTTCCAGCTTATGGTCCGGTGCCGCGTCCGAAGACCGGCCCCCCACCGACGACCGATCTAGATTAGCGGAATGAACTCCCCGCCCAGGACGACGTTGCAGCGCATGGTGAAGATCCCGATCATCACCAGCACCGACGCGAAGCCGTAGATCGCGACGGTCTTCGATCGGTTCGTGGAGACGAGGAAGAGCGGGATCACCTTGCCCATCAGGGTCTCGACGCCCACAAAGAGCGGCATGAACGCTCCCATGAAGAAGAGCCTCGCCGTCTCCATCGACTCGCCCTCGCCGAAGTAGTGGACCCCCAGGTCGGACAGGCTGAGGAAGAGGTCGAAGACGATGAGCCAGACGAGCATCTTGCCGAGGCCGGCGACGATCTCCGTGTCGACCTTCCCGTCCTCGGTGAAGAACTTCCCCTTGATGATCGTGACGAGGATCATCATCGCGACGCCGGAGACGAGCGCCGAGGTGAGGAAGAGGATCGGCATGAGGCTCGTACGCCACAGGGCGTGGGCCTTGGCGAAGCTCAGGATGAAGCCCGTGTAGCCGTGGACCATGAGGGCGAGGGGGATGCCGACGAGGCCAAAGATCTTCGTGAGTCTCTTGTTCCCCGTGAACATGAAGTACCCGTAGATGACGCAGTTGATCGGGTAGATGGTCAGGAGAAACGACCCCCAGGAGATCGGGCTCGTGGCGTTCAGGTAGACGAAGAGGTGCCACGCGCGGAGGGGCCTTCCGGCGTGCAGCAGGAGCATCATGGGCGCTACGACGAGGAGGAGGGTCGCGATGACGACGCCCACCTTCCCTAGCGGCTTGTACTTCTCGAAGCCGAAGCCGTAGGCGAGGGTGGAGATGATAAAGGAGCCCGCCGAAAGGCCGGTCAGGTAGAAGTAGATGGCGATGAAGAGGCCGAAGCCCTCGCCGTGCTGGACCGTGTAGAGAAGCGTCTGCTCCATGTTCCTATTCCTCCGGCCGGACCAGGCGATAGGCCTCGTCGAGGCCGATGTAGAAGACCTGGGGCTCGTTGCCGCTCTCGGGCTTCAAGACCGCGGTCGATTCCCGAGCGAGGAGCTTGGAGATTTCGCTCTCCGGGTCGTTCAGGTCTCCGAAGATCAGGACGCCCGTCGGGCAGGCCTGGGCGCACGCCGGCGGCCCGTGCCCCTCGCGCACCCGCGGCCAGCACCAGTCGCACTTCTCCGCGACCTTCCGGACGGGGCTGATGAAGCGGACCGCGTACGGGCAGGCGGCCATGCAGTAGCCGCAGCCGATGCAACGGTGGGGGTCGATGTAGACGATGCCGTTGTCCAGCGAGTAGGTGGCCTGGACCGGGCAGACGCGGGTGCAGGCGGGCTTGTCGCACTGGTTGCAGACGATGGGGACGGGAACATTGCGGGCGTGTGGGTACTCGCCGCGCTCGAT
>JACRCS010000764.1 GCA_016218905.1 Deltaproteobacteria bacterium | reverse complement strand
TCCCGTTTGGGTAGTCCTTGCCTGGAATCGGCCCCAGCGAGGGCCGAACGGCGCTGATTCGCCGCCATTCGGCCTACAAATCGTGACGCGCGAACTAACCGCACGGGACACTAGGGCGAAACCTGCCGGTCCTCGCCGGTGTCGGGCGGGCGCTGCCCTCTCGAGGCGAGCGTCGCCAGGGCCCGGAGGAGCTCCCGGTGCTCGCCGGCAGCCGCCGCCCCGCGGGCCCGCAGGGCCCTCGCCAACGCCTTCGGCAGGTCGAGGACCCGTCCGGCTTCCAGCCGGAGCGAGTAATCCGCCTCGTAGCCGGGCCGCACGCGCAGCGACCAGTTCTCGTCGTCCACCGTTCCCGGACGGTTGTAGCTCTCCCGGTACCCGAACAGGTCGGTGAAGAAGACCATGACGTTGCGGGCGGGGCCGACGAAGAGGTCGGCGAACTTCGCCTGGACGAGCTCCGAGCGATCATCCGAGGCAGCCCGCCGGACCCACCGTTCCCGCTCCTCGGCGGGGAAGAGCCGCCACGCCAGGTACTCCGCCTGCTTGAGGGCCTCGGCGGGGGTCCACTCCTCGGCGACGCGCCAGATCGGCTTCGTGTCGTGGTTGCCGAGCATGACCCAGTCTTCGGGCCGCGCGTTCTCCGCCCGGTACACGTCGTCGGGCCGGTCGAGGTCGGCCTTCTGCGTCACCCGAAACCTGCCGAGACCGTAGCGCTCCATCACCCTGCGCACCGGGTAGGGCTGGGTGCTCAGGATCTCGCAGGCGATCTGCCGGGCTCCGCCACCTCGCTCCTCCGCCATCTCCATGATCTCCGCGAGAAGAATCCCGTACCGCTCCACCTGCTCGGGCGTGAGCTCCCGCACCCAGCCGTCCGCGTACCGGGGAACGCTCCGGTCGAGCTGGTCGGGACGGGCCACCGCGTAGGCGGCGAGCTCCCGATGGTCCGGCAGGTCAGGGGAGGCGAAGAGTCGAGCGCCCGCCTGTACGGCCTCGAACGGCCGGGGCGACCCCGCCCGGTAGACCCAGGGGCAGATGAGTCCGTGAGGATGGTCGACGCGCACGCCGTCGAACTCCGAGAAGAGCCTCGCCAGGCGCTCGCGCACGAAGCGGACCGCCGGGCCGCCCGCCCCTCCGGCCTGAACGTACTGATGCGGATCGAGGACGGGGTATCCCCACGGCTGCCCCTCGGGGTTGGTGCGGCTGGGAGGCGCCCCCATCACGTACCCCCGCAGCAAAAACGCCTGGGCGTACCACGCGTCGCGCTCCGAGATCCCGATCTGCAGGTCCCCCAGGAGCTTCAGGCCCAGGCGCCTCACGAGCCGCCGAAACCGGCGGTGCTGGCGCCACAGGAGGAACTGGACGAGCGCGTAGGCCTCGACGGACCCGCGATATCGCTGGGCAAGGGCCGTTCTGCGGGCCGAGAACTCCGCCTCCCGCCCCGGGGGAGGCGCCCAGAGGAGCCGCTCGTCGGCGGGTCTTCCCCTGGCGCCCCTCCACTCCCGCCAATCCCGGCCTCCGTGGGCCCACCTCAGAGCCTCGTAGAGGCCGTCGCGCTCCACCCAGGCCCCCTCCGACCGGAGGAAGGCCTCGAATCCGCGCCGGATCCGCCGGAGCGCCGGGTCCTCGGAGCCGCGCTGCCGGCGGAAGGCTTGGACGACTTCGGCGAGGAGGGTCTCGGTGGCGTGGTAGGCGTAGCGGTACGGAACGCGGTCGGCCGGCCCGAGGCGCCCGGCGACGGCCTCTTCGAGAGCTTCCGGTCTGAGGAGCCTTCCCCACTCGGCGCGCGTGAGCGGCAGGAAGGCGACCGACATCGGATTCCGGGAGAAGAGGGACCCGTCATAGGGAGACTGGTTGATGGGGGAGGTGAGCCCCTGCGGACCGAGCTGGAGCCCGTCGAAACCGAGGGCCCGGATGAAGCGGAGGAACTCGGACGCGGCGTGGGAGTACGGGCTCCCGCGGCCGAGGTCCTCGGCCCGGGCCGAGGGAAAGGCCGGATCGTGGATTCCGAGGAGCAGGTTCTCAATGCCGAGAGCCCGGAGGGCCTCGGCAACGGGCGGAGGTGGAGCGCTCGAGGGGTGGTGGTTCATCGGCACCAAAGTACCCCGCCGACCGAGGGACGAAAGCGGAAAGCCCGGAGGCCCGAGGCGGGAGGGGCGGCCGCTTGACAAGAGAAGCGCTCTAGCCTACGGTTCTGCCCCTCGACGAGACGTGCGAGCCGCAGGAGGGTCAGGCATGGGTCGCGGCGCCGACGATGCGTTTCGAGACCTGATCGGTCTCCAAGAGAAGATGTGTCGCCTCTTCGACGAGCAGTCAGCCCTCGTCCGGACGGCGAAGGAGGCGGTACCGGCCCACTGGTCCCCGCCCGTGGACATCTACGAGACGGAGCGGGAGTTCATCCTGCTGGCCGAGATCCCGGGCATGGTCCAGGAGGACATCCATCTCGAGCTCTCGGACGAGGTCCTCATCCTCCGAGGAGAACGGCCGTCGGATACCCGACTCTCTTCCCAGAGCTATCATCGGATCGAGAGGCCGCACGGGGTCTTTCAGCGCCTCTTCCGGTTGCCCGTCGGCATCGACCCGGCCGGAGTGACCGCCACGTACCGGGACGGTGTGCTGAGGGTCGTCCTCCCCAAGCGGGAGGGCGTTTCGCAGCGCGTCGTGTCCGTCCCCGTCGAAGACTGAGGCCTAGTGTCCCCCCGCGATTAGTTCGCGTATAACGACCAGCAGACCGAACGGCGGCGAATCAGCGCCCACCACAGAGGCTGAGTAGCAGGCAAGGGCTTCCCAAAACGGGACACTAGCCGCCGAGCCTGCTGATCAGGCGGGCGAGCTCGAAGCGGTTCGAGACGCCCAGCTTCTCGTAGGCCGTCTTAATGTGGGACTTCACGGTCTCGGGGCTGACGCAGAACTCGTCGGCGAGCTCCCGGTTCGTCCGCCCCGTAACGTAGATGCGCTCCAAGATCTCTCGCTGGCGCGCGCTGAGCCCGTACTCCTCCTCCAGGATTCGCCAGACCTGCCCCTGTGCGCGAGCGTGCTTCCGGTCGAGCGCCTTGTCGAGGCTCTGGAGAAAGGTCTCGAGTGCGAACGGTTTCACGAGGAAGTCGACGGCGCCCTTGCGCAGGCAGTCCACCGCGGCATCGAGCGTCGCGTAGCCGGTGATGACGATCACCTCGGCGGCGATTCCCTCCTCCTGGATCGAGCCCATGAGCTCCGAGCCGTCCCCACCCGGCATGCAGAGATCGGTCACGACGACGTCGAAGGGCCGGTCGCGCAGGAGGGTGATGGCTCGGGAGCCGTCGGTGACGACCTCCGCATCGTAGCCCTTCGCGCGCACGGACTTGGCGAGACTCGAAACGAGCGCGATCTCGTCGTCGACGAGGAGGATTCGCGGCGTGGAGCCGCCCGCCCGTTCGGGAGCGCTTCGCCTATCGGCGACCACGGGTCGGACCTCCGGGACGAAGGGAGGTCCCGGCGGCGGCGGGGGCGAGGGCGGCGGTCCGCGGGAGCCCGGCCTGCCGCCCCCGGCGAGGGCCGCTCCCGCACGGCTGCTCGATCTCCTTCCCCGAATGGCGGGTGAGGCATCCTCGGATCCCCCAGCACGCCAGACCCGTCAAGGCAACCGATCTCATGATACCCTCCCTCTGCGGAGGGTACACAGGCCGACCCTCACCTGTCAAAATCTTCGGCACTCCGCGCCGGCATCCCCGGGTCGGTCTTGAAACCCCGACCGGGGTCCTCTAGAGTGTCATCGCACGTCTCCTCGGGCCTACGGCGCGGGCCCTCCGTGACCCGGGAGCGGGCAATCTGCGGAGGGAAGAAGTCGCGCTCGCGCCCCCAACTCCCTTCGAGTCTCCCTCATCGAGTAGATCCGTGCAGCCCAAGTTCTCAATGGCCCCCATGGCCGGGGTCACCGACTTTTCGTTTCGGATGCGGCTCCGGCGCAGAGGCTGCCGGTATCTGTATACCGAGATGGTCTCGGCCGCGGCGCTCGCCCGCCGCAACCGCAAGACCCTCGGCTACCTCAGGCCCCCCGACCTCGGTCCCGACCTGGCGCTCCAACTCTTCGGAGCTCAACCGGAGGAACTGGCCGAGGCTGCCCTCACGGCCCAGGAAGCCGGCTTTCGAGCGCTGGACTTCAACATGGGCTGTCCGGTCCGGAAGGTCGTCAAGTCCGGTGCGGGCTCGGCGCTCCTCTTGGATCCCGAGCGTTCGGAGCGGTGTCTGCGGGCCCTGCGCCGCGCGGTGGCAGGCCGGTTCACGGTGAAGCTCCGCTCCGGCTGGGACGCGGCCCACCTGAACGGGATGGAGCTCGCGAAGATGGCGGCGGACTGCGGGGCCGACGGCGTGACCCTCCACGCCCGCACTCGGGCCCAGGGGTACTCGGGCCGGGCGGATTGGAGCCTGGTCGGCGCCCTCGCCCGAAACCTCCCCATCCCGGTGGTGGGGAACGGAGACGTGAGCTCGGGTGCCGAGGCGGTGGAACGGCTCTCGCAGACGGGCTGCGCCGGCGTGATGATCGGACGGGCCGCCTTGTCCGAGCCGTGGATCTTCGCCGAGGCCGAGAGCCTCTCCGAAGGCGCCGGAGCCCTTGCGCCTCCCTCGCCCGCTCAAATCGGTGAGGACCTGCTCCTCCACCTGGAGGACCTCGTCCGCGACAAGGGGGAACGCGTGGCCGTCCTGGACCTGCGAAAGTTCGTCGCCTGGGCGGCCAAGGGACTCCCCGGGGCCGCTCCCTTCCGCCGCCGCGTCCAGACGACGGCCTGCGTTCGGGAACTCGCCCAGGAGATCCGGACTTTCTTCGGCGACCGTCACTGAATCGGAGCGGAGGCGCCGTGCACGAGAAGACGAAATCTTCGGCAGTCCTCAAGGAAGTGCTGATCGTCACACCGAGCCCGCTGCTCCGGCGCAGGCTGGAAGATCCGTTGAACGCCGTGGGCTGCGCGACCCGGTGGGCCTCCGGTACCCGGGAGCTGCTCCATTCGCGACGGCAGCGCCCGTGGCTCGTCTGCTTTCTCGATGCACGGGGAGAAAACGGTCCCGAACAGGCCGCCGAATGCTTTCGCCGGCGTCCGGGGGAGCGTTACGTGGTGATCCGCGGCTGCTGGGAGAACGGAGGCCGCTTTCAAGGCAGGGAAGAGCCGCTCTTCGGCTGTCTGAGGGAGCCGTTCTCGCCCGAAGAGGCGCAGATCTGGTACCGCCGGGCGTTCTCGGAGGCCCGGCTGATGCAGGGCGAGCAGTCGCTCGAGGACCTGCTTTACGGTCGGTTCCGGGCCTTCTTGCAGAACCTCGGCCCCACCTCCATGACCAAGGTGCACGACCTCATCTGGGAGAGGGTCGAGCGCCCGCTGATCACGTCGGTGCTCGAGTGGACCGGCAGCAATCAGACCAAGGCGGCCGACATTCTGGGCATCCACCGGAACACCCTCCGAGCCAAGATCAAGGCGTTGGGGATCAAGACGGGCTCGTAACCTCAATACTCGGACACGATATCCCCCAAGTCTCTGCGTCCTATTGTCAACCCGTCGCTCCTGATCCTGCGCTTGACAGTCAAGAATAGGGGTCCTAGAATTCCCGACCGATCGAAGCGTACAACGCCTCGGCGGCGCTCCTCCGGAGCGCACCAGCCGCCGCTCGCCCCTCCCGGGAACTCCGGAGAACGAGGAGAAGAAGAATGGCCAAGATCGCTGAAAACCTGACGGACCTCATCGGTCGGACGCCCCTGCTCGGGCTCCGTCGCGTCGCCGATGGCCTCAAGGCCCAGGTAGTGGCCAAGCTCGAATCCCTCAACCCGGGAGGGAGCGTCAAGGACCGCATCGGGGAGGCGATGATCCGAGACGCCGAAGAACGCGGCGTGCTCAAGAAGGACAGCGTGGTCATCGAGCCGACGAGCGGCAACACCGGGATCGCCCTCGCCTTCGTCTGCGCGGCCCGAGGGTACCGGCTGATCCTGACCAGGCCCGAGACCATGAGCGTCGAGCGGAGGAACCTCCTCAAGGCCTATGGAGCCGAGCTCGTGCTGACGCCCGGCGCCGAGGGCATGAAGGGCGCCATCCGGCGGGCCGAGGAGCTCGCCGCCGAGACGGCGAATTCCTTCATCCCGCAGCAGTTCCGAAACGGCGCGAACCCCGAGATCCACCGCCGGACGACGGCCGAGGAGATCTGGGAGGACACCGACGGCAAGGCCGACATCCTCGTGGGCGGCGTGGGGACCGGCGGCACCCTCACCGGGGTGGGCGAGATCATCAAGGCGCGCAGGCCGGCGTTCCGCGTCGTCGCCGTGGAGCCCTTCGACTCGCCCGTCCTCTCCGGCGGCAACCCGGGGCCCCATAAGATCCAGGGCATCGGCGCCGGCTTCGTGCCGGAGGTGCTGAACCGCTCGGTCCTGGACGAGATCATCAAGGTGAGGAACGAGGAGGCCTTCGAGACCGCCCGCCGGCTGGCGAGGGAGGAAGGACTGCTGGTGGGGATCTCGTCCGGGGCGGCCGCCTTCGCGGCCCTGCAGGTCGCCGCCCGGCCCGAGGCCGAGGGGAAGCTCATCGTGGTGATCCTCCCCGACACGGGCGAACGGTACCTGAGCACGCCCCTCTTCCAGGAGCAGTAGCCATTCCTGCCGGCCCCGGGGAGCGAAGAGTGAAACGGGAGACCCTTCTGGCCCAGGCCGGGAGCCGCTGGGACGCGCGCACCGGCGCCGTGTCGATGCCGATCTACCAGGTGGCGACGTTTCGGCACCCGGCCCTCGGCGAGAGCACCGGCTTCGACTACTCCCGCAGCGGGAACCCGACCCGGCAGGCGTTGGAGGAGACCGTGGCCGCCCTGGACGGAGGAGCCCGAGGGCTCGCCTTCGCCTCGGGCATGGCCGCGGTCGACTGCCTCCTGCGCCTCTTCTCGCCGGGCGACCGGGTGATCGTCACCGAGGACCTCTACGGCGGCACCTACCGACTGCTCGAGAAGGTCTACCGGCCGCTGGGCATCGAGACGATCTACGTCGATACGTCGAGCGTGGCCGCGGTCGAGCGCGCGTGGACCGACCGGGTGCGAGCCGTCTTCGTCGAGACCCCCACGAACCCCCTGCTGAAGACCGCGGATCTGCCCGCGCTCTGTGCCCTCGCGCGGGCGAGGGGGGCCCTCTCGTTCATCGACAACACCTTCTTCACGCCCGTGCTCCAGCGCCCCCTCGAGGCGGGGGCC
>JACRCS010000763.1 GCA_016218905.1 Deltaproteobacteria bacterium | reverse complement strand
GGGCGTCTCCTGCGGCCGCTTTCTCGACCTCGGGCCGTTCGCGGGGGGGCTCGCGCTCAACCTCCTGTGGAAGAGCGAGCGCTTCCTCGTCACGGTCGTCGACGAGTCGGAGGCCGTGCTGCGCTGGGTCGAGCAGCGTGCGGCCGAGGGCGGGTACGTGTCCCGGCTCACGACGCGGCGCGCCGGCCTCGACCCGATCCCGGAGGCCGACGCCTCCTTCGACCTCGTCGCCGTGCGCGGCGCCTTCTTCTTCCTCACGCCTTCGCTCCTGCGGGAGGTGCGGCGCGTGCTCAGGCCCGGCGGCTTCGCGTGGGTGGGAGGCGGCTACGGCCCCATCACGCCGGAGAGCATCATCGCTTCGACGGGAGAGCGCTCGAAGACCCTCAACGAGGCGATCGGGAAGCGCCGCATCTCCGCCACCGAAGCCCATGATTTGGTGCGGGACGCAGGGCTCCACGGCGCCGCGCGCGTGTCGGAGGAGGGCGGCCTCTGGATCGAGGTGAGGGCGTGACGGGAAGCGCCTCCGACCTCATATCGGCCTTGGAGCTCCGCGCCGGGGACCTCGTGGCGCTCGTCGGAGCGGGCGGGAAGACGAGCCTCATGTACCGGCTCGCAGCCGAGCTCCGGCGCGTCGGGGTGAAGGCCGCGGCGGGGACGACGACGAAGATCGCGCTCCCGGCTCAGGAGGAAGGTACCCTCTTCTGCGTGGGAAGCTTCGAGGAGGCCGCCGAGCGCGTCCGCTCCCACGAAGGAGTTCCGGTTCTCGCCGGGAAGGTCCTGGAGAACGGGAAGGTGCGGGGCATCCCGCCGGAGTGGTGCGACCGCCTCGTCTCGGAGGGTGGGGTTGAGGTCCTATTGGTGGAGGCGGACGGCTCGGCACGGAAGGCGCTCAAGGCGCCCGAAGCGTGGGAACCCGTCGTCCCCGCGGGCACCACGGCGTTCGTGGCTCTGGCCGGCCTCACGGTGCTGGGGCGGAGCCTCGGCGAGGAGGCGGTCTTCCGCCCGGAGCGGGTCTCCGCCGTGACCGGTTTTCCGTTGGGGGCGCCGGTTACGGTGGAGCTCCTGGCGGCGCTCTTCACTGCCGGGGAGGGGCTCCTGCGGGGCCGGCCGAGGGGAGCCCGCGCCTACGCCTTTCTCAACCAGATCGATACGCCGGACGCGCTGACCTCCGCCCGCCGTGTCGCGGCCGGCATCCTCGCGAGCGAGCGTTATCGCAGGGTGATCGGCGCGGCGCTACGGGAGTCCGAGCCCCTGAAGTTCGTCGCCGGTCAGGGCGATCCCCCGATGGAGCGTGCGTCTCCTCTCGGGTAAACTCCTCCGCCGACGGAACCGGGTCTTCCCCGGCTCGGCCCTGCTCACTGCCGGGAGGGAGCGGAGGACTCGCCGCTCGGGCGGCAAGCGGTCGGACCGGGAACGGTCCGAAGAGAAAGAGAGCGCAAGATGAGCGACGGAACGGCCTTTCGGACGGGATGGGGAGCCGCCGCGACCACGGCCGCGGTGCGAGACGCCTGCGATGACGAGCCGTACGCCCGTAAGCTCGGGATGCGCTGCCTCGAGGTGGCGCCCGGCTTCTCCCGGGTGGAGATGGTCCTGGGCGAGGACATGGTGAATTTCTTCGGGATCGGCCACGGTGGAGCAGTCTTCAGCCTCATCGACACGGCTTTCGAGACCGCGTGCAACTCCCACGGAACCATGGCGCTGGCGCTCAACGTGAACATCACCTACATCAGCGCGACGAAGCCCGGCGATCGCCTCACCGCGGAAGCGAAGGAGGAGTCGCGCACCCCGCGCACCGCCACGTACGAGGTCCGCGTCACCCGCGAGACCGGCGAGCTCGTGGCGCTCGCCCAGGCCCTGGCGTACCGGAAGAAGGAGCTCTTGCCCTTCCTCCCCCGGGAGTGACGTGGAGCACGACTCGGGCGGTTTCCGGTTGTCGGTGGCCCATATTCGGTTACATCTTATCGTTGTTCGGTTATCGCTTCTCGCGATTCGGTTCTGGGAAACTGATGACTGAGAACTGATGACCGATGACTCACCTTGGGAGGAGGGGGAACGTGCTCGTTCGAAATCTTGCGGATAGAGAGGTCAAAGAGACGGCCTACGTGGCGCACAAGGGCGCCCTGGCGACGATGGTCCTCGATCCGAGGGATCTGAGACACATCGGTTTCCTGGCGCACGCCATCGTGGAGCCCGGCCGCACCATCGAGGCCCATCGGGACCCGGTGGAGGAGATCTACTTCGTCTACCGCGGGCGAGGGCGCATGAGGGTAGGGGAGCAGGAGAGGCCGGTCGCGCAAGGCGACGCCATCCACATCCCCGTGGGCGAGGTCCATACCCTGACCAACGACTCCGGCGAGACGCTGGAGATCCTCGTCATCGCCTCCCCGTAGTGACAGACCCGCCGGGCAGGAGGGAGGGCTCCCGGACCCCGCCGAGCATCGGGCGGCCCTGACCTCTGGACCTTCCGGCACTTTCCTGTAGTCTTCTCGTCCTCCCGGTCTTCGCCTGCCGTCCAGCCTGATAAAGGAGGATCCCCATGGCTGTGTTCGACTCCCAGAAATTCGAGAGGGCTCTGCAGACCGGCAGACCTCCCAGTGTCAAGAAGCTCTTCCCCAACTCCAGGGCCCTGATCGTGAGCGGCAAGGCGGTCGACCGGGCGATGCTCGCCAAGGGCAGGGCCGTCGCCCTGGCCGCGAACGCCAGGAACCGCTTCGTCATCTATGGGACCCTGCGGGCGGCCCAGCGGGCGAACGCGGCGGTCATCATCGAGATCGCCAAGTCCGAGGGCACGTACTGCGCGGTCGACTATTGGAATCTCGCGACCTTCGTCGACGCCGTGGCAAACGAGCTCGGGATCACGGTCCCGGTGGCGGTGCACGCCGACCACTACACGCTCAAGACGCAGAAGGACGTGGAGGTGGCCAGGCGGGAGATCCCGTCGATGTTCGACGCCGGCGTCACGTCGGTCGCGATCGACGCCTCCCACATGCCCGAGGACCAGAACCTCCTGGCGAGCATCGAGCTCGGAAGGCTCGTCCCGGGGTGGGCCGGCCGAGAGACGGAGGTCGGCGAAATCAAGGGAGATGCCGGCCTGTCGACTCCGGAAGAGGCCCTCTTCCTGATCCGAGGGCTGAACGCCCATGGGATCTTCCCGGACTGGATCGCGCTCAACAATGGGACCACCCACGGGATCGAGGCGAGTGAGTCCGGAATCCGGGTGGAGCTCACGGCCGAGATCCACCGCGCCCTGGAGCCGTATCGGGTCTCCGGGGCCCAGCACGGCACGTCCGGCAACAGCTTCGAGCGCCTCCGGCGGATCCGGCAGGAGACCCGCACCACCAAGGCGAACGTCGCCACGGCGCTGCAGATGATCTCGTGGGGCGTGAAGGTCAACGAGTACGGCAACGCCATTCGCGACGAAACCGGAAGCTTTGCGCGGTCGCAGGGCGGCGCAGCGGAGGACGTGTGGGCGAGCATGGTCTCGCACGCCGCGGAGAAGGGCTGGAAGCTCGGCGACTACAAGAAGCTCAATCTGCCGTTCGAAGCGAAGCTCTGGAGTCAGCCGCCGGAGATACGCGAGCGGATGATTCGCGCGGTGGAGGACTTCGCCTATCTGCTCATCACCGACGTCTTCGGGAGCGCCGACACGGCCCCGCTCGCGATCGACGCGATCCTGGAGGCGAACTCCTACGACCTGGGCCCCAAGGCTCAGCGCGTCGAAGACCCCGGCCAGTGGACCCCCGAGAAGATCGTCGAGCGCTGCCGCGCGGCCGGCGAGAAGGAGAGGGTCGAGGGGAATTTCGAGGACTGAGCGCGGTCGCGCCGCACTCTCCTCGTGCCTCTTCCTCGCGACTCCTCCGTCTTCGACCGCGGAGGAGGAGCCGCGAGGGCCTGAATTGACACCATAGGGGGTCGAGATGCAGACACGCAGGGAAGTACTGAGAGGTACCCTGGCCGGCCTGGCTGCCCTCGGCGCGGGGCCGGTCCTGCCCCTCTTTCGGACGGGCGACTCCTCGGCTGCCGAGCTCCCCGAGTACGCGGGCGCTTCCGAGCTCCCCGCCGGGGCTCGAGAGGGCGGGGTACTCGACGTTCTCCCGGGCAAGCGCCCCCTCATCCGGAGGACTGCCCGTCCTCCCAACTACGAGACGCCGCTCTCGTACTTCCAGGAGGTCTTCACGCCCAACGACGCGTTCTTCGTGCGCTACCACCTGCCGGCCGTGCCCGACCCCGACCCCGCCTCCTGGAAGCTCACGGTCGCCGGCGAGGCGCTCGAGCGGCCCTTGGAGCTCTCGTTGCCGGAGTTGAAGCGAGGCTTCGAGGCCGTGGAAGTCCCGGCCGTGTGCTACTGCGCGGGGAACCGACGGGGATTGTTCCGGCCCCACGTTCCCGGAGTCCAGTGGGCGTACGGCGCGATGGGAAACGCGCGCTGGAAGGGTGCGCGCCTGAAGGACGTGCTGGCCAGGGGAGGGGTGAGGAAGGAGGCCGTGGAGGTGGCGGCCGACGGAGCCGACGCGGCCCCGGGGAAGGTCCCCGACTTCGTCAAGAGCATTCCTCTCTGGAAGGCGCTCGACGAGAACACCCTCCTCGCCTATGAGATGAACGGAGAGCCCATCCCGCGCTGGAACGGGTCCCCCGTGCGCCTGGTCGTGCCCGGCTGGATCTCCTCCTACTGGGTGAAGCATCTCGTCCGGCTCGAGGTCTCGGCGAAGCCGTTCCAGGGCTTCTGGATGAACCCTGCCTACCGGATCCCGAAGGGCGCCTTCGCGACGGTGGACCGGTTCGTGACCCAGGAGACCGACACGACAACTCCGATCGCGGACATGGTCGTGAATTCCGTGATCGTCCATCCGACTGAGGGACAGAAGCTCGAGGCGGAGAGTTCCGTCACCGTGCGGGGCGTCGCTTGGGACGGCGGCCGGGGGATCTCCCGCGTCGAGCTCTCGCAGGACGGCGGCACCACCTGGCGGCCGGCCGAGCTCGGCAGGGACTACGGCCCCTTCTCGTTCCGGCCGTGGTCCGGTGAGGTCACGCTTCCCCGGGCCGGCTCGTGCACCCTCGCCGCGCGCGCCGTGAACCGCATCGGCCAGACCCAGGTCACGGAGCTGATCCATAACCCCTCGGGTTATCATCACAACCTCATCCATCGGGTGAGGGTCGTCCTCTCCTAGGAGGTAGATCATGAGGAGAGCGCTGTTTCTGCTCCTCTTCGCCGCTCCCGCATTCGCCCAGCAGGCCGCGCCCTTTCGTCTGAAGGAAGGACCGGGAAGGGAGCTCGTCTCAGCCAAGTGCGTCGTCTGTCACAGCCTCGACTACATCCAGATGAACTCTCCGTTCCTGGATCGGGCAGGGTGGGGCAAGACGGTGGAAAAGATGATCAAGGCCATGGGGGCAAACATCTCCGACGAGGAGTCGAAGAGGATTACCGACTACCTTGCGGAGAATTACGGAGTGAAGTCGGGGGCGTAGCCCTCGAGACGGAATCCCGCGATAGCGCGGAGGCGATCAAAGGGAGGAGACAGGATGGCCGGCACGACCCTGACACAGGAGCAGATCCAACGCGCCGTGGACTTCCACGGCCACTGGTGCCCGGGACTCGCGATCGGGCTCCGCGCGAGCGAGATCGCGCTTCGGGAGTTCGGCCGCGCGGGCGACGAGGAGATCGTCGCCGTGGTCGAGTGCGACAACTGCGCGGTCGACGCGATTCAAGCCCTGACCGGGTGCACCTTCGGCAAAGGGAACCTGATCCACCGGGACTACGGGAAGACGGCCTTTACCTTCTACCGCCGAAGTGACGGGAAGGCCCTCCGGCTCGTGTTCGACGCCGCGCAGCTGGGCCGGCCGACGGAGACGATGGCGGCCCTTCAGGAGAAGCGGGCCGCGGGCAGACTGACCCCCGCGGAGGAAGAGCAGCTCGCGGCCGCCAGGGCCGACTGGGGCCGGCGCATCATGGACGCTGAACCCGGCGAAGGGTTCCTCCAGCAGCCCGTCTCGACGCCGGCTCCCGCGCGAGCCCGGATCATGTGCAGCCTAACGTGCGAGGCGTGCGGCGAGAAGACCATGGAGTCCCGCACGCGCCGGTTCGACGGCCGGATCGTCTGCCAGCCCTGCTTCGAGAGGCTGGAGGCTCGTCTGTAAGCGAGGCGGACGAGCCGACAGGCCGCGCTCTTCGCCAGGGCCTGCCGGCGAGATCTGGGCTGGCGGTGGGCAGAGCGCAACTCCGCTCGCCGCCAGCCGAGGGCGGCTCTACTTCCTGCGCATCTTCCGGCGTTCCCGGAGCATCTCCCGAAGACCCTGACGAGCGCCTCCCGCGCAGTGCAGAAGTTGTGCAACGGGCGTGCACGACGACCACCTTGCACGTTACGGGCGCCGGAAGCCTCGCCGAACGTGGGCACTCAGCCTCCGGCTCTCGACTCACCGGCTCCACCGACATTTCCGTTGAGTTCCTGCCGCTGACGAGTGATCCTGAGCCCCGTGTTCTCGGGCGCTCACCGATTCCTTTGCTCCTTCCATCGGCGACGAGGGGGTTCCGCTCGGAACCCGGGAAGAGTGCGCTCCTTGGCGGCCGTTCGCGTCGTCCTGGCCGCCGCTCTCCTGCTCTCTTCGGCTGCAGTCCTCTTCGCCACCTGGCGAAGCGCGACCACGGCCCGCCGGCTCGGAGACCAGGCGATCGAAAGGACGGCGCTCGCGCTCGGGACGTCGGTGGAGAAGGCAATCAGCACCGGGAAGAGCGGCAAGGAGCTCCGCGAGATCCTCTCCGACCGTATCGTCGCCTATGCTCTGGTGGCGGGAAGGGACGGGACGATTCGCTTCCACCTGAACCCCGAGCTCGTCGGGACCCGGCTCCCACCGAGCGGACCCGACGCGCTCGTCCCCAGCGACGGGCCCGTGCTGCGAAGGATCACGTTGGGCCTGGGCACGCCCGCGTATGCGTACGACTATCCTCTCGCGTCCGGGCAGTCGGCCGAAACCCTTCGGCTGGTGCTGCACGTCGGCGCGACGGAGCGACTCGGGCGCGAGGCGAGGCAACTCTGGCTCACGGTCAGCATCGTGGTGTCTCTCCTTACGGGTGCAGGGATCGCGCTCGACCGCATGCTCTTCCGCCTGCTCGCGCTTCGCGACGAGATGGACCGTCGTGAGCGCCTTTCGCTCATCGGACAGATGACCGCCACACTGGCGCACGAAGTCCGGAACGCGCTCTGGGGCGTCAAGGGCTACGCACAGTGGTTGGACGAGAAGCTCTCGCCGGAGCATCCGGGGAAACCGGATGTGTCTGCCATCGTCGAGGGGACGGACCGGATTGAAGGGATCGTGGACGCGCTGCTCCAGTACTCGCGCGAGGAAACCTACCATCTCGAGCCCGTCCTGGTCGGCCCGGTGCTCGACGACGCGCTCTCCGAGGCCGCGACCGGCTGGCCGGGAGTCCTGCAAAATGAGGCGGGAGACGGTGCGTCCGTCCTCGCCGACCGTGAAAAGCTTCGCCGCGTGATCGTCAACGGCCTCCGGAACGCGCTCGACGCCATGGGTGCCGGCGGAACCTTGACGGTCCGCGTGGGAGAAGTCGGGCGGCTGGTCTCCATCGCCATCGAGGACACGGGCGGGGGACTGACTCCTGAGGCCGCGGGGCAGGTCTTCACCCCCTTCTTCACGACGAAGACGAACGGCACGGGCCTGGGGCTTGCTTACTCCCGAAAGGTGATCGAAGGGATGGGCGGAGAAATCCACCTTCAGAACGGGACCGAGGGCGCGGTGTTGACCATTCGCCTGCCGCACGGCGAGGACGTCTGACATGGCCAAGCTGATCCTGGTCGTAGACGACGACGCGCTCGTGCGTCGCCTGATGGCAGGGATCCTTCGCCAGGAGGGGTACGCGGTCGACGAGGCCTCGGGCGGACGCGAGGGGCTCGCGAAGCTTTCGGCATCGGCTTACGACCTCGTCCTCACCGACCTCAAGATGCCGGACGTCTCCGGTACCGATCTCCTGCGCGAGGGCAAGAAGCTTCGCCCCGAAACCAGTTGGGTGCTCGTCACCGCCTACGGGTCAATTCCCAGCGCCGTCGAAGCCGTCAAGGCGGGGGCCTCGGATTACCTCTCGAAGCCCCTCAAGAATCCGGACGAGCTGCGCCAGGTCGTCGCGCGCGTCCTCCGGGAGGCGGACGCGAGCACTCGGATCTCGCTCCTCTCCGAGGAGCTCGGGCGCCAGCACCCGCCGCTGGAGACGATCTTTCTCGGCAACCGGATGGCCGAAGTGCGGCGGCTCGTCCAGGAGGTAGCGCCGACGCCCGCGACCGTCCTCCTCACCGGGCCGAGTGGGACAGGAAAGGAGCTGGTCGCCCGCGTGCTCCACCAGCTGAGCCCACGCCGGGAGAAGCCGTTCGTGGCCGTCCACTGCGCGGCGCTCGCCGAGAGCGTACTCGAGAGCGAGCTCTTCGGCCACGAGCGGGGTGCCTTCACCGGCGCGACCGCTGCGCGGAAGGGACGGTTCGAACTGGCCGACGGCGGCACGCTCTTCCTGGACGAGATCGGCGAGCTGCCGCCGACCGTCCAGGTGAAGCTCCTGCGCGTTCTCCAGGAGCGGGAGTTCGAGCGCGTGGGCGGCACGCGGCCGATTTCGGTCGACGTCCGCGTGGTCTCGGCTACCCACCGGGAACTCAAAGCGGAGATGGCGGCCGGCCGGTTTCGCCAGGATCTGTACTATCGGCTCAACGTGTTTCCGATCGAGCTTCCGCGCCTCTCCGAGCGGGTGGACGCGATCGCTCCTCTCGCCGACTACTTCATCCGGAAGTTCGCTGCCGGCCTCGGTCGCGCGCTCCCCGTGCTCTCCCAGGACGCGATGGACGCGCTGCGCGCCTACCCCTGGCCCGGAAACGTCCGGGAGCTCCAGAATGTCCTCGAACGCGCGGTGATCCTGTCGTCGGGCGTTCTCGAGGCGCGGCACCTCAACCTCGACTGCACCCCCGCGCCTCCCGGCCGGGACGCCGGCACGGAACGCGTCCTCGACAAGGAGACGATCACGCAGGCTCTCGCGCGGGTGGGGGGGCACCGGCAGCGGGCCGCGGACCTCCTCGGGATCAGTCGGCGAACACTCCAGTATCGGATCAAGGAATATGGGCTGTAGCAATGCGCGAACCGGACTGGGCGGCCCCCGCGCGAGGTCTCGGAGGGCGATCGTGGCCCTCTTTTGCGGTCTTGTGCTCGCCCCTCCCGCCGTCGGGCAGGGCGCCGCGCGCGACGAGCTCCTTGAGGCGACCGGGATCCGCTACCCGGAGGGGTTCGACCTGAACACTGCGGGAGAGGTGGAGGGGAGGGCTTCGGGGCTTTCGATCGTCGAGGAGGGCCCGGTGCGGTTCCGGCTCACAGTGGGGCGGGAGGACTACACCGTTCTCACCGTCCCGCGCTGGTACTGGTCGGAGCTCGGCATCCAGATGCCGGAAGGCTCCGAAGTGGTCGTGAAGGGATCGACGACCGTCGGCAAGGACGGAAAGCTCTACGTGGTCGCCCAGGAGCTCAGGATCCCCGTGGGAGGCCGCGCCTTCACGTTCCGCGACCCGAAGGGCAGTCCGCTGTGGACGAGGGAGCGGGGCGGAGCTCCGGGAGGATCCTCGCCCGGCCAGCAGGGGGGTAGTCGTGTAGGTCCCATGCGTCCGGGGGGACTCGGCGGAATGGGAGGGATGGGCGGCGGCCTGGGCGGGCATCGGTCCCGACATTGAGCGAGGCGAGGGAGAGATGAGGAAAGGGTCCGGCAGGCTTCTCGCCGCAAGCGCGACCGCCGCTGTGTTCTTCGCCGGCAGCGCGTCAGCGGTGTGGGAGATCGGGGCCAAGGGAGCGGCGAGCTCGAACGTGCTCCGTGCCCTGGGCGGGGACCAGGCCGACCAGTACCTGTATGGGTACGTGAGCTACAGCCGTGCCCCGGAGGGAGAGAGGAAGCTCGACTGGGACCTCGGCATCTCGGTCGAGGGGGCGCTCTACCGGGAGGTGACCGGGTTCAGCTACGGCGGCGCGGTCGTCTCCCCGGGGCTCCGCTATTCGATCTCGCCCGGCTGGACCCTCTCCGTCGCGCCCTTTGTTCAGGTCAAGGCGGCGAACGACAGCGACCTCTCCGCGCTCGCCTTCGGCGCGCGGCTCGCGCTTCAGCAGCACTTCGGCTCGGGGGTCTACGCCGGCGAATACTACCGCTACACCGACAGCGACGCTCGGGAGTCGGTATTCTCGTACACCGAGAATGCCTTCGGCGCCTTCGTCGGGTACAACTGGACCCCCTCGTTGTGGACGGAGCTCGGGTACGAGTTCGCCCGCGGGGAGTCCTTCCAGACCGTTGGCGCGACGTTTGCGGCTCCGCTCGGTCACGGCGTCATGCGCGCGGCGGCACCGCTGCAACCTGGTGGCGGCGGCATGCATGGCGGTGGGGCGCCTGGGGGCAGGTTCGACGACTTCGCGGCCGGAAACTTCGTCAGGGACACCGTCGACAGCCACGACGTGACCGTCACGGCGGGCTACGCGTGGAGTTCTACCTTCTCCACCTACGTCGGCTACACCTTCGGGCGGAGCAGCGGGGATTTCGGATCCGAGACCTCCCACACCGGGTTCCTGGGGTCGGCGTACCGATTCTAAGGTCTCTGCCCGGCGGTCCGGCCGGGGCGCGAGGGAAGCGCCCTCGCTTCAACCATGATCAGGGCAGGGGACTATTCCACGGGAAGGTCACTGCTCGCCGTGTTCGTCTCCTCCCTGGCGGGAGCGGCCGGGTCGAAAGGAGTGAGTCATGGACCCCTTGAACCGCCGAGCGCCTGCTCCAGATCGCGCACCAAGTCCTCCGCGTCCTCCAGGCCGCAGGAGAGGCGCACAAGCCCATCCACGATGCCTCGCCGCGCCCGCTCCTCGGCTGACATCCCGTGATGAGTCGTCGTGATGGGCTGGGTGACCAGACTCTCGACGCCGCCGAGGCTCGCCGCGATGCTGAAGACTCTCAGGCGGTCCACAACCGCGGCGGTCTCCTCGGCATCCGCGTCCAAGACGAAGCTCAGCATCCCGCCGAATCCCCTCATCTGGGCCCGGGCCAGTTCGGTGCGTCCGCCGAGCCCTGGGTAGTTCACCTTCCGGACGCGCGGGTGGGCTGCGAGGAACTCGGCTACCTTCTGTGCCGTTGCGTTTTGCGCGCGCACCCTCACGACGAGGCTCCGGATGCTCCGGGCGAGGAGAAAGGCCACCTCCGGGGCGATCATCTGCCCCAGGTTCTTGCGCCACGTCCAGATCGGCTCGAGCAGTTCCTTGCGGCCGACCACGACCCCACCGGTAAGGTCGCTGTGGCCGCCCAGATACTTGGTGGCGCTGTGCACCACCAGGTCGGCTCCTAAATCGAGGGGATTCTGGTTGACCGGCGTGGCGAACGTATTGTCGACGACGGTAAGAGCCCCGCCCGCTCTGGCCGTTCGGGCGATCTCCCGGATATCGAGCACGTCGAGCATGGGGTTGGTCGGGCTCTCGAAGAAGACGATCCGGGTCCGGTCGCGGAGCGCGGAGCCCAGCTTCGCGGCCTCGTCGGCCAAGAGGAAGGTGGTCTGGATGCCCAGGCCCGGCAGGTTCGCCGCGAGGAGCTCGTAGGTTCCTCCGTAAACGTCACCGATGCAGACGACATGGTCTCCGGATTTCAGGTGGGCAAGGAACGTCCCGGCCTCGGCTGCCATGCCGGAAGAGAAGGCGTATGCCGCCTCGCCGTTCTCGAGGTCCGCGAGCTTTCGCTCGAGCGATCGGATCGTGGGATTGAGCCCGTACCGGGTATAGAGGTTGCCCTCTTTGCGCCCTTCGACCACGTCCAGAAGGTCCGACGTGGACCGGAACGCGAAGGTCGAATGATTGTAGAGCGCGGTGTGGATCGCTCCTTGAGTGTCCAGCTCTTCGCCGGCGTGAACGCAACGGGTTGAGAGTCCATGGGAGATGTGTTGGGTCGGCATCAAATCTGCTCCTGGACAAGATGTGAAGGGGCGCGGCGGTGAGTCGTAGAGAGCTGGTTGGCTTAGGTCGCAAAGCGGGTACTTCGGCGAGCGCACGAGTGCACAGGAGCTGATCAGTCCACGACCGACAGCTTCGGCGTGCCCCAGTTCTTCGCGGTTTCTTTCTCCTCTTGGCCCGTGCGCCGACCCTCCAACCACTCGTAGACGGTCGGGACGACGACGAGGGTGAGGAGCGTCGAGGTGATCAGGCCGCCCATGACCACGACGGCGAGGGGCTTCTGGATGTCCGCGCCGGACCCGGTGGCGTAGAGCATCGGGAGGTGACCGATGAAGCTCGTGAGCGCCGTCATGAGGAGCGGCCGGAAGCGCAGGTTGCAGCCCGTGCTGACGGTCTCGGCGACGCTCTTCCCCTCCGCCCGGAGCTGCCGGAAGAAGGCGACGAGCACGACCCCGTTCTGGACCGCGATGCCCAGCAGGCAGATGAACGCCACCGCGGCGGAGACCGAGAGCGGCATCCGGTAGGCCCAGATGGCGAGCACGCCGCCGACGAGGGCGAAGGGCAGGTTCAAGATCACCAGCAGGGAATCCCGGAAAGACCCGAGGGCCATGTACAGGAGGGCCAGGATCAGAGCCAGCGCCGCAGGCACGACGATGGAGAGCCGGCGCATGGCACGCTGCTGGTTCTCGAACTGGCCTCCGTACTCCAGGAAGTACCCGGACGGGAGCCCTCTCTCGACGAGCGCGAGCCGCTCTTTTGCCTCGGCGACGAAGCTCCCCAGGTCTCGGCCGCGGATGTTCACCTCGGCAGCGACCCGCCGCATCCCGTTCTCCCGGCTCACCTGCGCAGGCCCTTCGACGGTTGAGATCCGGGCCAGTCTGCCGAGCGGGACGAGCTCACCGTTGGCCCCGCGCAGGGTGAGGCGTTCCAGGTCGGTCAGCTCCGAGCGCTCCGACTCCGGGAAGCGCACGACCGTGGCGATCCGCATCTGACCGTCAACCACCCGGGTCGCCTCCGCGCCCGCCATGGCGGCCTCGAGCGTCTCGTTCACGTCCGCGACGTTGATGCCGTACCGGGCCATCTCCTCCCGGTCATAGGCAACCTCGATCTGCTCCATGCCGGAGACCTGCTCGACCCGCGCGTCGTGGGCGCCGCGAATCCCGGCGAGGACGCCGGCGATCTGGTCCCCGTACTCCTTGAGCTTCTCGAGGTCCGGCCCGTAGACCTTCACGGCGAGGTCGCTCTTGACGCCGGAGATGAGCTCGTTTACGCGAAGCGCGATCGGCTGCGAGAAGGAGAGCCGCACGCCGGGGATCGCGGAGAGCTCCTTCTGCATGGCCGCCACGAGCTCGGGCTTCGTCTTCGCCGTCGTCCACTCCCTCCGGTCCTTCAGCATGATCAGGAGGTCCGTCTGCTCGGGGCCCATCGGGTCCTCCGAGATCTCCGCCCGCCCGGTCTTGCTGACCACCGCCGTGACCTCCGGGAATTTGGCCCGTAGGCGGCTCTCCATGAAGCCGGAGACGGAAACCGAACCCTCCAGGGACGCGTTCGGAAGCCGCACGACGTTGATCGCGACCGAGCCCTCGTCTAGGTTCGGCATGAACTCGGTGCCGATCCTCGTGGCCGCGAGGCCCGCCGCCACCAGCGAGAGCAGGGACACGCCCAGGGTGAGCGCGGTCCGCCTCCGCGCGCCGGCCAGGAGCCGGAGGTAACCCTTGTGGAAGGCGCGCACGAACCGGAACTCCTTCTCGGGCGCCTGCTTCAGGATCATCTCCGAGAGGACCGGCACGATCGTCAGGGCGACCACCAGCGAGGCGAGGATCGCGATGATCATCGTCGCCGCGAGCGGCGCGAACATCTTGCCTTCGATTCCCTGGAGGCTGAAGAGCGGCACGAGGACGATCCCGATGATCAGCACCGAGAAGGCCACCGGTCGCGCCACCTCCACCACGGCCTCGGCCGTGATCTGCCGGCGCATCGTCGGGTCGGTGCGCTCGGCGAAGTGCCGGCGGACGTTCTCGACGATGACGATGGACGCGTCGACCACCATGCCGACGGAGAAAGCAAGGCCACCCAGGCTCATGAGGTTCGACGAGAGCCCCACCTTACCCATCACGAGGAAGGTCGCCAGGAAAGTCAGCGGAAGCGAGGCGACGACGATGAGGGCCGTCCGGAGCTCCGCGAGGAAGAGGAAGAGCACCAGGATGACGAAGATGCCGCCCTCCAGGAGGGCGTCGACCACCGTTTTGATGCACGCCTCGATAAGCGAGGTCCGGTCGTAGAAGACGTTCAGCCGCGCGCCGTCGGGCAGGCTCTGCTGGATCTTGGGGACGGCGGCCTTGACCCGGGAGACCACGTCCTTGGAGTTCTCGCCGCGGAGCATGATGACCATTCCGGCGACCGTTTCGCCCTTTCCGTCACGAGAGACGGCGCCCTGGCGGGCCTGGGGCCCGACGGTCACGTTCGCCACGTCTCGGAGGTAGATGGGGGTGCCGTGCTCTGCCTTGAGCACGATGCGGCCGATGTCCGCCTCGCCTTGGAGCTGGCCGAGCCCGCGAATGTAGGTCTGCTCCCAGCCTCGAACGATGTAGCCGCCGGCCGCGTTCGCATTGTTGGCTTCGACCGCCTCCACGACCTCCCGCAGCGTCAGCCCGTACTTGAGCAGCGCGTCGGGCCGGACGAGCACGTGGTACTGCTTCACGAACCCGCCGAAGCTGTTGACCTCGTTGACGCCCGGGATCGGCCTGAGCTGCGGGCTGACGATGAAGTCCTGGATGGACCGCAGCTCCATCGGCGAGAGCTTCTCGCTCTCGATCGTGTACTGGAAGATCTCCCCGAGACCGGTGCTGATGGGCCCGAGCTCCGGCTCGGCCAACGGGGGAAGAGACTCCCGTGCGTTCTGCACCCGCTCGAAGACCTGCTGGCGGGCGAAGTAGATGTCCGTGCCGTCCTCGAAGACGACGATCACCTGGGAGAGGCCCGCCTTGGACATGGACCGGACGTTCGTCACCTTCGGGACGCCGCCCATCTGCTGCTCGATGGGATAGGTGATCTGCTGCTCGACGTCCACGGAGGAGAGCCCAGGGGCCTCGGTCAACACCATCACCTGGACGTTCGTCACGTCCGGGAAGGCGTCGATGGGGAGCCTCGTCCAGGCGAGGGCGCCCAGGACGACGAGGAGGCCCGTTAGCGACAGCACGAGCCAGCGGCGGTGGAGGAGGAACTCGACGAAGCGGTGCATGTCCTCCTCCTAATCCGCGCAGCCCGCGCCCATCTTCTTCTTCAGGACGTCGGATTTGAGGAGGAACGACCCGTCGGCGATGATCGTCTGGCCGGGTTGGAGCCCTTCTCTGATCTCCACTTCGTTTGCGGAGCGCTCTCCGAGGACGACGGGCCGCCGGATCCAGTACTCCCCCTCCTTGTGGATGAAGACGAAGGGGCGCCCCTCGTCGGCGAGGACCGCGACCTTCGGAACTGCCACGGCGCCCCTCGCGCCCGCGAGGAGCACCCTCACCTTGACGAACATGCCGGGCCGAAGGCCCGCGCCGGGGTTCGCGAGGACGACCCGGGCCTTGACCGTGCGCGTCGCCTCATCCATCACGCCCGAGACGATGTCCACGGTCCCCCGGTAGGTCTTGCCCGTGCCCGGAGCCTCCACTTCGGCCGTAAGCCGGCCTCCCGCCTTCGTCACCGTCTGTAGATCCCCCTCCTTCAGGTTCGCCCAGACCCACACCTCGGAGAGGTCGGAGAGGAGGACGACGTCCTTTCCCGGCTCCAGGTGCTCTCCGGCGACCGCGTGAGTCTCCAGTACCGTACCGGCACGAGGGGCCCGGACCGTGAGGACGCCCGAGAGGTCGGAGGAGGGATGGTCGACGAGGGCGGCCACGGCACCCGCCGAAACCCCGAGCCGAAGGAGTTTCGCCTTGGCGTTCGCCGCCTCCACCTCCGCCTCGGCCTTCCGCGCCTCGGCCTCCTGGACCTCGGCCGCGGCGGAAATCTTCTTCTCGAAGAGCGTCCGCTCACGCTCCGCCGTCTTGCGCGTCAGGCTGAGTGCCGCCAGAGCCTTCAGGTACTCGGCCTTGGCCTGGGCGACGTCGTGGCTGTCGAGATCGAAGAGGGGCTCGCCTGCCGAGACCCGCTCGCCGAGCCGCACGTGGACTTTCCGAATCACGCCCGGTAGCGGTGGCGAGACGTGCACCGTCTTGCCCTCGCTCATCTGGACCTCGCCCGTGAGCTCATGGGCCGCGGAGAACGTGCGCGTCTCGGCCTTGCTCGCCTTCACGAGCCCGGGCTTTGCCTTCTCCCCAAAAAGGGGGCCGGCGAG
>JACRCS010000769.1 GCA_016218905.1 Deltaproteobacteria bacterium | reverse complement strand
TTCACCATGTTCTTGGTGAAGGTCATGTCGTAGAACTTGCCCTTTGGGCTCTTCATGACGCAGATCATCGTGAGGTAGGGGCCGACGTCGAGCTTGTGGTGGATCCCGATGGGGAGGCAGCGAAGGTCGGCCCTTTCGCCGGCGAGCACGTTCTGCTTCACCGGGGCTTCCCGCGCCGCGACCACCTCGGTCGCCCCGGGTCGTTGCTCGAGCCGGGAGAGCTCGTGGGTCAGCTCCATCCGGTCGGCGGTCGGGGCCAGCCCGATGGCGCTCGCGCAGAGGCTGCGGCTGGCGAAGAGGTTGTAGAGGAGCGGGAACGCGGACGGGGAGGACTTCATGTCTTTGACGTTTTCGAAGAGGACGACTCGGGACGAACCGCGCCGCTCCAGGAGCTTCAGGAGGGCCGTCGCCTCGAAGACGTTGGGATCGACGGGGGCCTTGACGCGGCAGAGGGCGTCCGGCCGCTCCTTTCCGAGGAAGCTCAGGAAACTCTGCAGGTCTTTCGGCATTGTCGTCTTCCCCCATCAATGAAGTTGCTTTTTGCGCGGTGCCGCCCGCCCCCTACTCCTTCAGCATCGCCTCGAACTTCTGGATCTTCGGGTAGGCGTCGGCGACGGCCTTGGCGAACTCCTGGGAGCTCACGGGGTGCACGATCACCTGCTTCTTCTTGGCGATCTCGAGGAAGCCCGGGTCCTTGGCCGCCTTGCTGAAGGCTTCCTCCAGGATCTTGATGACCGCGGCGGGGGTGTTGGGCGGCGCCTCGACGCCCCGGAGGCTCGGCAGGTAGGTCATATCGAGGCCGACTTCCTTCGGGATCGGCACGTCGGGCAGGTACGGGTCGCGCTTGTCGGCGAAGAGGAGCAGCGGCCGGAGCTTTCCCGCCTGAACCAGGGAGGCGGCCGAGGCGGCGAGGCAGATCGTGAAGTCGAGGTGCTTGCCGGCCAGGGCCGTGACGCTGCCCGCGGAGCCCTCGTAGGGGACCCAGTTGGGTTTGAGGTCGAGCTCGTCCATCGCGATCAGGCCGACCAGGTGGGTCGTGCTGCCGCGGCCCGAGAGCCCGCCCGCGAGGGGCTTCGCCTTGGCGGCCTTCCGGAACTCGTCGAAGGTCTTCCAGGTGTCGGCGTTGACCACCAAGAGCTGGCTCGACCGCGACCAGGCGAAGATCGGGGTGAAGTCCTTCGTGCGGAAGTTGGTCTTCCCCTGGTGCTCGATGATGATGCTCTTGGGGAACGTGTACGTGATCAGGGTATAGCCGTCGGGTTCCGCCTTCTGGAACTTCTCGAAGGCGATCTTTCCCCCGGCCCCGGGCTGGTTCTCGATCTGGACCTGGGTGCCCAGGTACTTCTCGACGAAAGGCGCGATGGCCCGGGCCTCCGAGTCCTCCCCGCCCCCGGCGGCGGCGGTGACGATCAGCTTGATCGGCTTCTTCGGGAAATCCGCCGCGTGCCCGGAGTGGCTTGGGAGCACGGGCCCCGAGAGGGCGGCGAGGGCCGCGAGGGTTCCGACTGCGCTTCGACGCATCGTCCAACCTCCTACTTTTCGCCTTGGGTTAGCGTTTTCCAGAAGGGGCCGAGGTACGGCCCCGCCAACGACAGAAAGATCAGGAGCAGCAGGACCTTGCAGATTATCGAGCTGAAGAAGATCGAGTACGACCCGCCGGAGATCATCAAGGCCCGGTGGTAGTTCGTCTCCACCATCTCGCCGAGGACGAGCCCCAGGAGGAGGGGGATGGGCGTGAAGC
This sequence comes from Deltaproteobacteria bacterium, assembly GCA_016218905.1. Next base: position 8,816 of record JACRCS010000769.1, on the reverse strand, counting down.
CGTTGCGCAGCATGAGGTAACCGAGGGCGCCGAAGGCGAGGCTGATGACCACGTCGGGCATGAGGTTTCGGATCGCGAAGCTCCCGATGAGGCTGACGACGAGGAGGGCGGGGACGATGATCTCGTTGGGGAGCAGCGTCACCACCGCCAGGTGCCGGGCGACCGTCATGCCGAGGAGGAAGATGACGAGCGACCCGAGCACCAGGGCGAAGAAGAGGCTGTAGATGATGTCCGCCTTCTCGGTGAAGACCATGGGGCCGGGGGCGACCCCGAAGATGATCATGATGCCCAGGAAGATCGCGGCCCCCACGCTGCCCGGGATGCCGAGCGCGATCGTGCAGACGAGGTCTCCGGGCATGCAGGCGTTGGTCGACGTCTCCGACGCCACGATCCCCTCCGGTTCTCCCAGGCCGAAGGTCTCCGGGTGCTTCGACCGGCGCTTGGCCTCCGCCCAGGCGAGCAGCCCGGCCGAGCTCTGGCCAACGGCGGGCAGGACGCCGACGAAGAGGCCGATGGCCGAGGAGCGGAGGATCCCCAAGGGGTGCCGGAAGTAGGCCCGCACGCCCTCGAAGAACTTCCCCGAGAGCCTCGCGATCCGGGAGATCGCCCCCGCCTCCTCCGCGAGCACCAGGGCCTGCGTCACCGCGAAGAGGCCGACGAGCGCCTGGATGAGGGGCACGCCGTCCTCGATGGGAGCCCAGCCGAAGGTAAAGCGCATGTGGCCCGTGATCACGTCGGCTCCGACCGTGGAGAGGAGGAGGCCCAGGCCGGCCGCCATGAGGCCCTTGATGGTCGCCCCCTGCACCACCGCGGCGATGATCGAGAGCGCGAGGATCGCGGTGAGGAAGTACTCCGCGGGCCCGAACTTGAGCGCGAACTCGGCCAGCAGCGGGGCGCAGAGGATGAGGCAGAGCATGCCGATGGTGCCGCCCACCAAGGCCGCCGTGGTGCTCAGCCCGAGGGCGACGCCGCCCTTCCCCTGCTCGCAGAGGGGATAGCCGTCGAGCATGGTGGCGGCGTTCGAGGCGTCGCCCGGCGTGTTGAGGAGGATCGCGGTGATGGAGCCGCCCCAGTTGCTCGCCTTGTAGAGCGAGCCCATGAAGATCAGGGCCGTCGCGGGGTGCCACTTCATGGCCAGCGGGAGCGCCAACGCCATCCCCGCCGAGGGCCCGAGGCCCGGCAGGACCCCGATGACGACGCCGAAGAGACTTCCGGCGATAAGGGCGGCCAGGTTCTGCCACTGGAGAACGAGCTCGAGCGCCCGCCAGATCGCGTCCATCGCGGATCCTCGCGCGGCTACCAGAGCAGGCCGTCAAGCATGGGGACGGCCATCGTGCGCTGGAAGGCGAAGTAGATGACCGCGGTCACGGCGGCCGCGACGACCAGGTTCCGCGGGAGCTTCTCCCTCGGGCCGAGGAGCACCGCGGCGCCGACGAAGAGCAGGAGCGACGTGAAGAGGAAGCCTCCCAGGAGACCTGCCGCCGCGGAGGCGAGGATGATTACCCAGGCCTTGCAGAACCGGACCCTCCGGGCGCTCTTCTCCACTCCTTCCACGGACCTGAGCTCCGTGTCGTCCACGTCGCCGATCACCACGACCACGGCGTCCCGCCGCACGAGGTCCACGGCGAGAGAGACGACGGTCAGGACGAAGCTGACGGCCGCGAGCAACTGCGGGAACTGCCTCGCCTTGGCGGGGTAGGGGGCGGCCGCGACGTAGAACGCACCGAAGATCGCCAGGAGGACGACCTTGCACCAGAACTCGGGCACCTTCAGCTTCACGAGGGTGGAGCTTCCCGCCTCGCCCTCTGCGCTCGCCGCCGGATTCATCGCAGTCTCCTCGCCTGGTGGCTCGTTCTTCCTGCCTCCGGGGCCTAGCCCTTTCACACCTGAAAGGAGAGGAGGCCGGAGGCCGCCGAAAGGCGCGCCGGCGCCGGGACGGCGTCGCCGCCAAATAGCGTTTGCAAAGTCGATGCCAGGGAGGAGGCCCTCCGGGCAAGTCGGACCACGCGGCGACTCCCGCCCCGGCAGGGCGGCACCTCCGACCCCTGCGCCGCCCCGCTTCCCGGGCCCGGCTCGGGCCATCCTTGCATTGTTGAAAGGGGCTCGTTTCACCGCTGCAAGAGCGCGCGGCCTTGCGCACGCCACCGGCTGAAACGTACACTGCGCCCCGCCCGCGTGGGCGCACGTTTGCTTTCGCCGCGAGGCCGGATCCGGGGGCTATGAGCCATTCCGCAGGGAGGGTCGACATGGGAGGCACCCTGAAATACTTCCGCAACTCGTTCGTATTCACCTTCTTCATGCTCGTTCTCGCGGCAATGGTGGGCTACCTCTACCACGGGACGCTGGGAGGGGTCCTCTCGACCCTCTTCATCACCGTGGTGCTGAGCGTTCTGGAGGTGAGCCTCTCCTTCGACAACGCCGTGGTGAACGCGAAGGTGCTCAAGCAGATGACGCCGGTCTGGCAGCACCGGTTCATCACGTGGGGTATCGCGGTCGCGGTCTTCGGCATGCGGGTCATCTTTCCCCTCCTGATCGTCGGCATCGTGGCGCGCCTGGGACCCATCGAGGTGGTCCGGCTCGCCACCTTCGAGCCGGACGAGTACGCCCGGATCCTTACGAGCGCTCACGTCGTGATCGCCGGCTTCGGGGGCGCCTTCCTGGCGATGGTCTGTCTGAGGTACTTCTTCGATCAGGAGAAGGACATCCACTGGATCGAGGTGATTGAGACCCACTTGTGCCGAATGGGCCGGATCGAGGCGATCGAGCTGGGGCTCGTGATGCTGGGCCTCTACGTCATCTCCAAGTTCCTGCCCCAAGGCGAAAGCGCGGAGTTCATCGTGTCCGGGATGTTCGGCCTCATCACCTACATCCTCGTGGACGGAATCGCCGCGGCCCTAAAAGCCACCGAGGAGACGATCGAGAGCGCCCACAAGACGAGCGCCGCCCTGTTCCTCTATCTCGAGGTGCTCGACGCGAGCTTCAGCTTCGACGGAGTGATCGGGGCCTTTGCGCTCACCCATAACCTCTTCATCATCGCGATCGGCCTGGGGATCGGCGCCATGTTCGTGCGGAGCCTAACGATCATGCTCGTGGACCGGGAGAGTCTCGCCACGTACCGATACCTTGAGCACGGCGCGTTCTACGCCATCGGCGCGCTCGCAACCATCATGTTCCTCGGGACGGTCGTGCACATCCCTGAGGTCGTCACCGGGCTTATCGGAGCTGCCTTCATCCTGCTGGCCCTGTGGAACTCGATCGCCTACAACCGGTCGAGGTCGGACGCGTAGACGCGCCGGCCGGAGGCGGCTGCGTGACTCCGACCGGTCGGACGGGTCTGACGAGCCCGACCGGTCGGAACCTCGACCTACACCTTCTTCGTGAAGCCTTCCAGAAGGTAACCGAACCTCTCCCGGGCCTTGCGCGCGACCGCCGGGCTCGGCACGTTCACCTTCGGGAACTTGTCCCTCCAGGCGAAGGGCCGGCAGGCGTCGATGATCGCCCTGGAGTTCGTGAACTGGCCCCGCTCCCGGTCGTGCGGAGGGATTCGCGGATCGAGCGGTGTCGACCAGGCGTTGTGGATGATGTCGATGGAGGTCGCGGGGTCCGAGCGGCTGAGCAGCGCCCAGATCACCTCTTCGAGGTTCGAGACGTCGATGTCCTCGTCCACGACCACCACATATTTCCCGAGGTAGGCGCCCACGTGGCACTGGGAGGCGACGTGGCCCACCTGGGTCGCGTGACCCGGGAAGCGCTGCTCGATGGCCACGGCGACGAGCATCCGGGAGCTTCCCACCTCGTCCGCCCAGACGGCCTTGACCCCCGGGATGCCCGCCGCCTGGAGCTGCTGCTTCAGGAGCCCCGAGCGGATGACGGCCCGGTAGCGGGCGATCTCGTCGGGGGGCCGATTGGGAGGGCAGCCGAGGAGGATGGGGGCGTCGCGGTGATAGACGGCCTTCACTTCGAGCACCGGCTCCTCCCGGGCGCCGCTCGCGTAGTAGCCGGTCCACTCGCCGAAGGGCCCCTCGGGCATCTTGCGCGTCGGGTGGACGTAGCCCTCGAGCACGATCTCCGCGGCCGCGGGGATCGGCAGCCCGGTGATCCTCCCCTTGATCACGGGATAGGGTTGGCCGCGAAGCCCCGCGGCGAGCTCGTACTCGCTGACGCCGTAGGGGACCTCGCTGCACGCCATGAGGTAGAGGAGGGGATCACCGCCGACGACGATGGCGGCGGGCATGGGCTCGCCGCGGGCCTGGTACTTGTCCCGATGGACGCGCCCGTGCTTTCCGGGGGAGATGTAGAAGCCGACCGTCTTCTCGTCCTGCACCATCACGCGGTAGGTCCCGAGGTTCACCCACCCCTCGTCGGGGTCCCTGGTGATGTCGTACGTTCCGGTGCCGATGTAGCGCCCCCCGTCCTCCTCGTGCCATAAGGGCGCCGGGAACGCGAGCACGTTCACGTCCTCGCCGGTGAGCACGTTCTCCAGGATGGGCGCATCGTCGACGAAGGTGTACGGCAGGGGCTTCGAGGCCTGGAAGGCCTTGATGAACTCGTTGGAGAGCTCGACCTTCGAAAGCCCGGCCGGAAAGCCGAGCGTCATGTTCCGCCGGAGCCCGCCGAAGAAGTTCGTCAACACCCGGTAGCCCCGCGGGTACCCGGGGATGGCATCGAAGAGCGCAGCCGGCGCCGGGTCCGAGTGGTGGAGGAGCTCGGTCGCCATCCCGATGTCCTCCTGCCAGCTCGCCCCTTCGACGTCTCGAAGCTCTCCGAGCCTCCGAGCCTGCTCGATCCAGCTCCGAAGGTCGTGGTAGTGGAATTCCTGTCGCATGGTCGCTGCGCTCCGTTCTCGGTTCTCGGTTTTCGGTTCCCGGTCGCCTGTTCTTCGGCCATCGCTCCTGAAAGCCGATAACCGACGACCGAAAACCGGCTTTACCGTCCCGTCTTCGCCAGCGAGAGCACCCAGCCCGACATGAAGCTCTTGCCCTTGGCGATCTGCTCGGCCTTGAAGAACTTCTCCAGGGGCACCTTGTCGACGGCGTAGACGGGCCGGTGGAAGTCCTGCTCGAAGCCGAAGGGGACGGTCGCGTCGATGGCCATGCCGCCTTCGAACTTCGTGTTCGAGGCCGTCCAGTCCTTCTCGCCCGCGGTCATCCGCTCCTGGGGCATGAAGGTCTGCCCGATCCCGCCCGGGACCGGGTTCAGGATGTCGGTCTTCGGATTCACGCGGGTGGCGAGCGCCCACATGACGTCGTCCATGCTGTAGAGGTCGACGTCGGTGTCGACGGCGATGGCGATCCGCATCCCCTGGTTGCAGGAGAGGATCGCGGAGAGGAAGTTTCGCTGCCATCCCTCCTCGATCTGGCTGCGCTTCTTCACCTGGATGATGGCCCCTCCCCAGTCGGTGAAGCAGTAGGGGATGTTCACGTCCTGAATGATGCCCGGCTGCATGCGCTCGCACAGCTCGTAGACCGCAGCCTCGCGAATCGTAGTGTCGATGTTGTGGTCGTCATGGGTGTGGACGCCCAGCGGGAAGATAACGGGCTTCGACTGGGGGTTGCGCATGGTGATGGCGGTGACGTGGAACGTCGAGGCCTTGTACGCCTTCCCCATGTAGCCCGCCCATTCCGGGTGGAACCAGGCCTTGCCTTGCCGGCCCAGCTCCTCGGCCGCGGCGGTCTCCCAGCGCCGGTCCTTCGGTCGCAGGTAGCCCTCGAGGACGAGCTCGGCGTCGGCGAGCGCGTAGGCGTCGATGGTCTTGCACTTGACGATCCGAAGCGGCTCGCCCTGGATCGCGCCGGCGAGCCCGAGCTCGTCGCAGCCCCGGGGCAGGATGACGTAGTCGAAGCCTGAGCCGGCCACCAGGTTCGCAGCCGGGGGGATGCCGAAGCACATGGTGATGGGAATGCCCCGAGGCTCGTTGTAGTGCTCCACCTGCACCTGCCACATGTGGGCGCCGGGCGCCGCCTGGAACGTGCCGACGTTCCCCCACCGGAAGCTCATCCGGTTGTAACCCACGTGGGTTCCGCCGCCGAAGTACTTGCCGACGACGACGCTCTGGCCGCTGCCGATCGTGAACTCGGTCTCCAGCGGCGTGTGCTTGATCGCGAGCACCCACTTATTGACGTCGAGGTCGTTGGTGATCACGTGCTCCTGGCAAGGTGCGTCGGCGGAGCCCACCTCCACGGGCGGGAGGGGCCGGTTGATCGCGCGGGCGATGGCCTTTGTCCGCTGCGTGTGGTCGGACCAGCCGAACATCCTGTTCATGACGTCCATGTTGCCGAAGAGGTTCGTCACGGCCCGGAGGTGGGGGTATCTCTTCACGTTCTCGAAGAGGACGGGCAGGCTGCCGTCGAGGCTCTTCTGGACCGCCGTGATCTCGCAGTCCGGGTCGACCGGGACTTCACTGTCCAGGAGAAGGCCCTCGGAGCGGAGCCAGCCCAGAGCTTTTCGCAGATCGCGGATGTCTCTCTCTGCCATGGAAAACTCCTACGGTTCTCGGTGAGAACGGCGCGCTTCCTCGCCCGCCCAGGGCGACCGGCGCCGCTCGGTTTGGCCTCCGCGAGGTATTGTAGAGTGCGTCACATTTGTGTGCGCATCTGCCCCTGAGCGTAGGGTGGGGCGTTCCGCCGCAGGCGGGTTGCCCCACGCGTGGGCGAACCCCGCTGCGCGAGAACCGCCCACCCTACGGCAACCCGGTACGCGCAACTATTTGCGACGTCGTGTATGGCTATCAGCCGTTGGTCTTTAGGAGTTGCGGGCCTTGACTCCTAACCGCTAAGTGCCAACCGCCAACCGCCAACCGCCAACCGCTCAATCGCGGGATAACTGCAAGGCCGGTGCCACGGCTCCGAGAGCCGGATGCCGGCGCCCCGCCCGGGGTCGGCACCGCCGATGCGGCGGCGGGCCGAGAGTCTTGCCGCTACGGCAGAACGTCCGCCGTCCCTCCCGGCCTCGAGGCGCTTCCGTTGCAAAGCTGAAAAGCCCGCTTTCGGTGGTGCAAGGAAGAGCCTCCCCGGAGGTTGGGAGAGAGCCGGGGCTCCTGCCGGTTCGGAATGGCATCCGCCTTGCAAAAGGAGAGGGCGCCGAAGTCGACTCTTTCCGCTCTTCCCGAGCTTCGGGCGCGCCAACGGGCCCCGAGTCGAGCTGGAGGTAGGATTCCATGTGGCAGCCCGCGACGGCCGGGGGCCCGGAGAGAAGCCACGCGACGGGCGGCATTCCGGCCGTGACGCCCGACCCTCCGGCAGACCTCCCGGACGTCTTCGACGCGGTGGAGCGGTACGGGGAGGAACTCGGCCCCAAGGTCTTCCTCCGTTCCGTGGACCAGAGAAGGACCCTCAGCTACGCGGAACTGCGCTCCTTCTGCCGGCGGATCTCCGCCTGCTACGGCGCGCTCGGGATCGGCGAGGCCGACAAGGTGAGCGTCATCGGTGCCAACTCCGCAGAGACCCTGCTGATCTTCCTCGGCACGCTCTACCACGGCGCCGTCATCAACCCCATCAACGTCGACGAGAGCCGGGCGAACGTCTACAAGATCCTGGGGCTGGTGAAGCCGCGCCTCGTCCTCCACGATGCCGTCCTCGCCCTCGACGCGAAACGCCTCGCGGGCGCGGAGCGCCGGCCTTTCACGAACTTCGAGGTCGCTCTCGGGAGCCGGAGCGACTTCTTCTCGGCGCTGCCGCCCGCGAGCGCGGAGAGCGCTCCGGCGGCCCGGAGAGAGGGCGACCTGGCGGAGGTGCTCTTCACCTCGGGCACGACATCGACTCCCAAGGGCGTCTGCATCGCCCGCGGACCGCTCCACGCGATGGTCTCGGAGATCGCCGAGAAGATGGGCATCACCGGGGACGACGTCCTCCTCGAGTACCGCAACTACAACTGGGCCTCGGCGCAGCTCCTGACGATCCTTTCGAGCGTCCTCAAGGGGGCGACCCTCGTCCTGGCGCGGAAGTTCTCGCGCTCCCGGTTCCCGCGTTGGCTCGCGGAGTGCGGCGTGACCATCGCGGCCGGCGTGCCCACGGTCATCAACATCCTGGCCCACGAGCCGGTCTGCGTCCAGGACGGGGGGCTCGGCCGCGTGCGGTTCATGACGAGCAGCTCCGCCCCCCTCTCGGTCGCGAGTCAGCTCGAGTTCGAGCGGATCTACGGGATTCCCATCGTCCAGGCGATGGGGATGTCGGAAGCCGGGTTCATGCTCGGCAATCCCTTCGAGGGCAGGAAGACCGGCTCGGCCGGAACTCCCTGCAAGTACAAGGAGATCTTCTTCGTCGGCCCCGGCGGGAGGCGTTGCGGGCCCGGCGAGGAGGGCGAGATGGTCGTCCGGGGGTACGCGATGGGGATGGGTTACCTTGAGGAGGACGGGCGGATCGCCCCCTTTCCGGCCGAGGGCTTCCGCACCGGAGACCTGGGCTACACCGACGCCGACGGGTTCATCTACATCACGGGTCGGGCGAAGGACCTGATCATCCGCGGCGGCGTCAACATCGCGCCCATGGAGATCACTTCGCGAATCATGGAGCACCCCTCCATCAGGGAGGCCGCCACGATCGGCGTGCCCGATCCGATCTACGGCGAAGAGGTCGCCTCCTTCGTCGTCGCGAAGGAGGGTTGCGGGCTACGCGGCGAGGACGTGATCGCCCACTGCCGCAAGAGCCTGCCGGACTTCAAGGTGCCGAAGAGCGTCCATCTGCTCGACGAGATCCCGAAGAACGATCGGGGCAAGGTCTCCAAGCACGATCTCCTGCAGGTCTTCCACGCGAAGCTCCGCAACCCGTGACGGTAACGAAGAAGACGCCCGGCGCTCCTCGCGAGGGGGGGAGGCGACG
>JACRCS010000071.1 GCA_016218905.1 Deltaproteobacteria bacterium | reverse complement strand
TCGCAGATCCGGTCGTTGACGGCGATGAAGCGGTCGTCGCCGGCCACCTCCACGATGCCCACGCCCGCCTTGTCGAAGATGGCGCGGAACCGCTCGCCGCTCGCCCGGAGCGCCTCGGCCGCCTCGCGCTCCGCGCGCGCCGCCTGCCCGGCCCCGAGAAAGGCGAGCACGGCGGCGGCGCCGATCACGAGCGCGCCCACGGCGGCGCCGCGGAGCAGCGCGCTGTGGGTGAGGGGCGCGTACGTCTCGGCCGCATCCACCTTCGCGACGACGGCCCACGAGGTCCCGGGAACCGGCAGCCACGCCGCCAACACCGCCTCGCCGCGGTAGTCGACTCCCTCCCCCGTCCCGGTGAGCCTTGGAAGCCCGGCTTCCTCTTCCCTCCCCCCATTTCGGGGGGAGGCAGGAGGGGGGCCTCCGACCGCCTGGGACGCGGGGAGCTTCTTCGTCCGCAGCGGCGTGCCCGGGGCCAGCGCCTTCCCCTTCCGGTGCCGCAGCTCATTCAGGTACACGACCTCCTCGCCTCGGCGCTCCACGAGGAGCGCTTCCCCGCTGGGGCTCGGCGTCGGCCAGCGCTGGACGAACGGGTAGAGGAAGTCCTGGGGGTCGATCTCCAGGACGAGAAAGCCCAGGGGAGCTGCCTGGGGTCGGTCCGGGTCGCGGACAGACGCGAAGAGTGAGATGACGACCTTGTCGTCGGACCCGGCGCGGTGGAAGTCGGAGGAGATCGGTTTGCCGGCCCGCCCGGCCGCGAGCGCGCTCTGCACCGCCTGAGGATCGGGCATTCTCGCGGCCGGCACGGAGAGCCGCACCTCCCCTCCCGGGCCGAGGAGGAGAACGCCCCGGTACGGCCGGCTCTCCCGCAGCTGCTCGAGCCAGCGCCCGAGCTCGGCCTCCGCCCTCGGCTCCGGGCGCGCGAGCCACTCGCCGATCGCCCGGACCGCCGGCGGGTTGCGCAGCAACGTCTCGGCGTCCGAGATGCGCTCCCGGCGCCACTCGGCGACCCCCGCCGCCTTGACCGCCGCGATGGCGGAGAGCTCGGCGAGCTTGGCCTCCCGAAGCTCCGCCTTGAGGTGCCGAAAGTAGAGGGCTCCGGCTCCGCCGAGGCCGGCGGCGAGGAAGACGAACACGAGCACAAAGGCAATGGGCGGCCGGCGCATGCTCGACCGGAGGCTCCGCTCCCCTTCAATAACGGTTCAACTCGTTCTCATCATAGGCACGGTCGCAAGCCGCGACCAATGAACCGCCCGGGGGGCTAGGAGGGGAGGTCTTCCAGCTGGTCGAGCTGCTCGAGGATCCTCGAGAGCTCCCTTTCGAGGCGGCGGACGAGGGACGATCCGTCGGAGACGACGCCCTCCCGCGCCCGGGCTTCCAGCTCCTCGGTGAGGCAGACCGCCTCCACCGCGTTCAGCACGACGAGCGAGCCTCGGAGCTTGTGCGCCGTCGACTCGGTCGCCGCCGTATCCCGGGCCTCCGCGGCCGCGCGCAGCTCCCGAAGCTGGCGGGGCGTCTCGAGGCGGAACTGCCGCAGGATCTCCGCCAGCGCTCCCCGGTCTCCTCCTAAGGTCCGCAGGAGCGCCTCCGTATCGGCCGGCATCCTCCGCCAGTTTCCGGTCCACTCGTCGAGCTTCCGGAAGAGGACGTCGCACTCGACCGGCTTCGGGAGGTAGTCGTCCATGCCGGCCTGGAGGCACCGCTCGCGGTCTTCCCTCATCGCGTGGGCCGTGAGTCCGATGATCGGCGTCCGGGAGCCGCGCTCCCGCAGCGCTCGGGTGGCCTCGAGACCGTCCATCTCGGGCATCTGCACGTCCATGAAGATGAGGTCGAAGGGCGCGGCGTCCACTGCGCGGAGGGCCTCCTTCCCGTTCGCCGCGGAGGAGACCCGAATCCCCTTCCTCTTCAGGAGCTCTTCGATGACGAGGAGGTTCACGGCGTTGTCCTCGACCACCAGCACCCGCAGGCAAGGCCCGCCCCGCTCCTCCGCCCCGCGGCTCACCTCGCACTGGCTCGTGACGAGGGGGATCTCGGAAGGCCAAGCTCTTAGCCGGCGGATCGCGTCCAGGAGCGCGGGGCCCCGGACCGGCTTTACCAGGTACGCGCCGATCCCCGCCTCCTGGGCCCTTCGGGCGCCGCCCGCCACGTCCTCGGAGGTGAGCATCATGATGGCGACCGAGCCCAGGGGGACTCGGCCGCGAAGCTTCTCGGCCAGCGAGATCCCGTCCATCCGGGGCATGCGGAAGTCGAGGAGCGCGACGTCGAAGGGCCTTCCCCCGTCGGCGGCGGTCACCAGCTTCTCCATGCCCTCTTCGGCGCCGGCCGCGAGCTCGACCTCCAGGCCGGCGTCCGCGAGGGTCTTCTCGAGCAGGACGCGGTTCGTGCAATTGTCGTCGACGACGAGCGCCCGGAGGCCCCGGAGGCCCCGGAGGTCGGCCGCCGCAGGCGCCTCCGCGGCAGGAGGCTCTGGAGCGACGGGTAGCTCGAGCTCGAACCAGAAGGTGCTCCCCTCGTCCCGCCGGCTCTCCAGGCCGAGCCTGCCCCCCATGCCCTCCACGATCCGCTTGGCGATGGCGAGCCCGAGGCCGGTCCCCCCGTACCTGCGGGTGACGGACGTGTCGAGCTGGGAGAAGCTCTGGAAGAGGAGCCCCTGCTTCTCCTCGGGGATCCCGATGCCCGTATCCCGGATCGTGAAGCGCAACGAGCACGTCTGACCTGTCCGACCCGTCGGACTGGTCTGACTCGGACCTGTCCGGGCCGTCGGACCGGTCGGACTCGCGGTCACCTCGACCAAGACCTCGCCCTCTTCCGTGAACTTCACGGCGTTTCCGACGAGATTGAGGAGGACCTGCCTCAGGCGGCCCGGATCCCCCAGGAGCGCGCGCGGCAGGGTCGGGTCCACCCACGAGATCAGCTCCAGCCGCTTCTCGTGGGCCCGGACGGCGAGTACTTCCATCACGCCGTCGATCACCGCCCCCACGTCGAAGGGAACCCGCCGGAGCTCGAGCATGCCCGCCTCGATCTTCGAGAAGTCGAGCACGTCGTTGATGACGGTGAGCAGGGCGTCCGCGGAGCTCTTGATCATGCCCAGGTATTCGCGCTGCTGGAGCCTGAGCTCCGTCCCGAGCAGAAGCTCCGTCAGCCCCAGAATGCCGTTCATGGGGGTGCGGATCTCGTGGCTCATGTTCGCGAGGAAGTCGGACTTGGCTCGGCTGGCGCCTTCCGCCCGCGCCTTCGCCTCCTCCAGCTGGGCCGTGCGCTCCCTCACGAGCTCTTCCAGGTGTTCCCGATACTTCTCCAGCTCTTCCTCGGCCCGGCGCCGCTGGCTGCGGCTGACGGCCTCCGAGACCTCGCGGGTGAGCGCGGGCACGAGCCGGGCGTAGTTGCCCTTCATGATGTAGTCGTGGACGCCGGCCTTCATGGCGTCTACCGCGCGCTCCTCGCCGACGGCGCCCGACACGAGGAGGAACGGCACGTCGAGGCCCTTCTCCTGGACGAGCCGCAGGGCGTCCAGGCCGGTGAACCCGGGCAGGTTGAAGTCGGCGAGGATGGCGTCCCAGGTCTCGGCCGCGAGGGCTCCCTCGACCTCGGCGAGGGTGTCGACGCGCCTCAGGCGGGCATCGAGTCCGCCCTTCCGAAGCTCCCGCCCGAGCAGGAGAGCGTCGTCCTCGGAGTCCTCAATGAGCAGGACGTTCAGCGCCATCGTACTCCTCGCGCGGAGGGAGGGGCGGCTGGTTGAGGGTGAGCCAGTAGACGCCGAGCTCCCGGGCCGCCTCGACGAACTCGAGGAAGTCCACGGGCTTGTGGACGTAGCTGTTCGTGCCGAGCTCGTAGCCGCGCGCGAGGTCCCGCTCCTCGACGGACGAGGTCATGATTACCACCGGGAGGAGCTTCGTCCGGGGGTAGGCGCGCAGGCGCCGGAGCACTTCGAGCCCGTCGATCTTCGGGAGCTTCAGGTCGAGCAGGACGACCGCGGGGTCGTCCTCGGGATCCCGCCCTGCCCACGCTCCCGTGGCGAAGAGGTAGTCCAGGGCCTCTACGCCGTCCCTGGCCACGACCATACGGTGGGGGATGTCGCTCTTCTGGAAGGCCCGTTGGGCGAGGGCGACGTCATCCTCGTTGTCCTCCACGAGCAGGATGAGCTTCTCCTTGCCCATCTCAGCCCTCCTCGGGGCCGAGGGTAAAGTAGAAGGTCGCGCCCACGCCGGGCTCTCCCTCGGCCCAGACCGTTCCGCCGTGGCGCAGGATGATGCGCTTTACGATCGAGAGCCCGATTCCCGTGCCGGGAAAGTCCTTCTCGGCGTGGAGCCGCTGGAAGGTTCCGAAGAGCTTGGTAGCGTATGTCATGTCGAAGCCTACTCCGTTGTCCCGGACGAAAAACACCTGCTTGTCCTTAGTATGGGTCGCGCCCACCTCGATGACCGGCTGCTCGCTCTTCGAGGTGAACTTCCAGGCGTTTCCGATGAGATTTTCGAGGGCCGTCCGGAGGAGCTGGGCGTCGGCGTGGGCGGTCATGCCTTCGGCCGTCCGCACCGTCACTTGCCGGTCGGGGTCGTTCCTCTGGAGGACCGCCGCCACCGCCCGGGCGAGCTCGGAAACGTCCACCGGCGCGATGTTGAGCTCACCGCGCGTCAGGCGGGAGAGCTTCAGGAGGTCGTCGATGAGCTGGGCCATGCGCTGGGTCGCGGCCCGCACCCGGTTCAGGAACTCCCGCCCCTGCTCGTCGAGCAGCCCGAAATAGTCCTCCAGGAGCGCCTGGCTGAAGCCGTCGATGGCCCGCAGCGGAGCGCGCAGATCGTGGGAGACCGAGTAGCTGAAGGCCTCGAGCTCCCGGTTGGCCGCGTCGGCGGCCTCCTTGGCGCGCCGGAGCGACTCGAACGCTTCGCGAAGCTCGCGGTTGGCCGCCTCCGTCTTCATCCGCTCGACGTCGAAGTCTTCGAGGATGTTCAGCATGGCCCGCTGGGTGCCCTCGAGCCGCGCCTTCTCTTCGGCGGAGTCCTCGAGGATGTTCAGCACGGCGCGCTGGGTCTCCTCCAGCCGGACCTTCTCCTCGGCCGAGTCCTCGAGGATGTTGAGCATGGCGCGCTCGGTCCGGCCGACGCGCTCCTTCTCCTCCGCGGCGTCCTCCAGGATATTGAGCACCGCCCGCTGGGCCTCTTGGAGGCGGTCCTTCTCTTCCGCGGCGTCCTCCAGAATATTCAGGGTCGCGCGCTCGGTCCGGGTCAGGCGCTCCT